>NZ_JACJSA010000001.1:600000-797777 GCF_014697545.1 Oscillatoria sp. FACHB-1407
AACAAGACCTCGATCGCGAAAGAGAAGCCATCCTGGCTCGTGCGACTCAACTCCAAAAACCAATATCTAAACCGATGAGAGATTTAGTCTTCATTAGCTATAGCCATAAAGACAAAAAGTGGTTTGAGGATCTCAAACAGCATTTAGAACCACTCGTCCGCGAACAAAACCTGAAGCTTTGGGACGACACACAAATCAAACCGGGTGCGGTCTGGTTCGATGAAATTCAGAAAGCGTTAGCCGCAACCAAAGTAGCCGTCTTACTGGTTACACCTGGATTTCTTGCCTCTGATTTTATCGCTAAAAACGAATTGCCTCCCCTATTGGATGCGGTTAAAGCCGAAGGGGTACAGATTCTCTGGATTCCAGTACGAGCTAGCAACTATGAAGCAACAGCGATCGAGAAATATCAGGCAGCCCATCCCACCGATAAACCATTAAGTGGCATCTCAACAGCAAGACGCGATCGCGCCTGGGTTGAGATTTGCCAGAAGATCAAAGCTGCTGCCAATGGAGCATAGCCGTACAGCATTGGCTAATAACGCCTCTCAAGATTTAGGAGGGGTTTGGCATTGCCAAACCCGTACAGCGTTCTGGCAGGTTTTTAATTCAAACTGGTCAGAACTTACGTAGTTATACCAATTTGATTTGAAAACACGACACATGCGGCCCCTCCCAACCTCCCCTTAGTAAGGCTACGGTGTATACATATCTCTTGTATCAACCTCAAAATCCTGCATTTGCCCCCCAACCCCCCAAAATTGAGGGACTCCCGATCCGCTCATATGGCTCCAAAGTCCCCCAGAATAGGGGATTTAGGGGGCTGAGGGAACTTGTGTATACACAGCAGCCTTTTCAAGCGGGATCAAAGGTTTAGGCTTCAGGTGCGTAAGTTCTATTGGTATGACTTAGAGGAACTTGAACCAGAGTTACTTTCGCTTTATGAAAGTATAAGCTTTGTTTAAGCAAAAGCTAGAAAGATATAAGCGTTAGCTGCAATCGTTTAAGCAAGTATAAGTTTCGTTTAAGCAAAAGCTAGAAAGGTATAAGCGTTAGCTGCAATCGTTCAAACGAGAGTTACTCCGATTCAAACAAATATAAGTTTCGTTTAAGCAAAAGCTAGAAAGATATAAACGATAGCTGCAATCGTTCAAACGAGAGTTACTCTGATTCAAACGAGAGTTACTCCGATTCAAACAGAAGCAACGTTTGTTTGAACAAACGTAATGTTGCTTCTAACCCTTGATGGTTTGTGTGCCTTCGTTTTATTCAGCGATCGCCCCACACACATCTCCCCAATTGAGGAGGGTCGAAGGTGAGTTCTGTACAAAGTCCAATCTCTGGCTACTTCCATACAAAACCTTAATATATGAATGCCTGTTCAGATGTTAATATCTAAATAGAGCGATCGACAGAGTGGTTAGCATCAGGGATGTGAGAATTGTCCCTTTCAAAGAGAGAATTCCTACACCGCTTCAAATCAACGCTGCGATCGCCATCAAAATTGTTGTGGAGAAACTCTCATGACTACTGTTACTCAAATGAAATGTGCTTGTCCTGACTGCTTGTGCATCGTTTCACTGACCGATGCTGTCATGAAAGACGAAAAAGCGTATTGCAGTGATGCTTGTGCAAGTGGACACACTCAAGGAGCAGGTTGCGGTCATACTGGATGTGGTTGCCATTCTTAATGAGCAGACACGCTCTGCCGCTCGATAAATCCAATGCTCGATAAATCTGCTGACCATACTTCTGTAGCGGACGATGGGGAAGATCTCTGTTGTGATGTTCCCCATCTCGATCACTCTGTCCATGCTGACCTGTTACAACAGGAGCCGCTCACCAGCGAAAAAGCACAACGCATGGCAGAGTTTCTCGGCTTTTTGGCTGACCCAAATCGCCTGCGGATTCTCTCAATTCTGGCAAAGCAAGAATTGTGCGTGGGTGATCTGGCAGCAACACTGGGCATGAATGAATCTGCCGTATCTCATCAACTGCGAACCTTACGTGCGATTCGACTTGTCAGTTCGCGTAAGCAGGGGCGACATGTCTTTTATCGGCTTCAAGATCATCATGTGCTCAGCTTTTATCAAGCCGTTGTAGAGCACTTGGATGAAGACTAAGTACTGTGATTCACAGATAGGGTTTGGAAATAAAACCAGGGGGTATGGGGGCTTCGCCCCCAGTCAGGGGTTCCACCCCTGCACCCCGAATTCCCACCCCTATTTACGACGAGTTGTACTAAGGACACCCATGTGCGACTTTTCTGAAACTTTCACCTGTTTTAACCCTCACCCTAGCCCTCTCCCACAGGAGCTACCGTGTATACAGATCTCGGTTGAGATGCCAAGCTTCTGCACGATCCCCCTAAATCCCGCTTAAAAAGAGGGACTTTGGCTCCGGTTCCCTCCTTTTTAAGGAGGGTTAGGGAGGATCAAATCCACATTGGTTAGATTAGGAGATTTGGGTGTACACCGTAGCCTTTTCAAGGGGGCTAGGGGGGGTCAAAGTTTGGGCTTCAAGTGCGTAAGTCCTATTAATTTCTATTTCTCAACATCTACTGACCGGGTGACACTTGCGGATAGAATCCCAGTTCTTTACTCAATTGTCGTGCAATGTAGATCAAAAACTTTGCCGCATCTTGATTATCTTGATGTGCCATCATGGTTGCGACTTGCATCAGAGTTTTAATTAACCCCTCATCCAACAAATCAGGCTGACTATCCAAAATCTCTGGCTCCTGCCCACTGGGGCACTTGAGCAGGCGATCGATCAGGTTAAAGTATTGGTCTTGACGAGTGTCTGACATGATCATGCTCAGAATATAGGGCAATAGATGGGATTGGGCGTTTCGCGGAACGCCCTGTGATTCGCTAACAATTTGCTAACAATGGGCGTTGCTGAATAGAGGGATGATTATTTTGACACAGACGTGAGCAAGACGCTCACACTCCTTTCAGGTGAATCGTTTAAACCAGTGCGAGCAGGATGCTCGCGAATCATTCATCCCCAAGATCAGCAATGCCGCTAACAATGCTCTTGCTGCCACAACCGTTCTAACCGTTCAACCTGCTCTCGAATCACCGTCACTCGATAGCCCCGATATCGCTTATAGAGTGCGTTTCCAAAGGCATAACCAAGCCCCAGTAAAAAACCAATCCCTAAAAGGGTATGAATCACTGTTTGCAATTGGGTTATGACAGGTGGCATTAAGCCAGGACTGTAGAAAGCGGTTGAACAACTCTCTAACTGGGGAGTTGATGAGATCAACAACGAGTCTGAAAGCATGGCATCTGAAGGGGTACTGAATCCAGAGGCGATCGCCTGTTGAGTCCGCGACAACGCAGTGTGATAGTGCCATACAATCGTTAGGACACCCAATGCAGGAGAGAGAAAGAATAATGTGATGCCGCAAACCTTGAGGATGTTGACAACGTTTGGTTTCATAGAATCTTTCGTGGTCTGGGGAAATACTTTAACGTCAGTTCGGTTTAAGAGCCCAGCGAATGAATTCGCGGCTACTAGAGCGAAGTCCGCCGACACGGACTCCGGAAAATGCCGGATTTGACGAACCGACGCCGGTCGGTTTTGCTCCGATAGCGGCGGTTTTAACCGCCGAAATCCTTATCCCGAATTCACGTTACTTTAGGGTGTAGATTGGGTTGGCAAAGCATAACCCTTGCTACTGCTGGGTTTCACACCTCTACCCAACCTACGTCATTTAGATGGTGGTGAGAATATAGAGCAACGTAAACAAAACAATCCAAATAATGTCTACAAAGTGCCAATAGATCTCTGCCATCTCAACGCCGATGTGTTTTGTATTGGAGTAGTGCCCTGAACGACGCGATCGCCACAACACACCGAGAATCAGCAACAATCCCACAAACACATGCAATCCGTGAAATCCAGTCATCAAATAGAAGCAATTTGAGAAGATATTAGTGGTTAGCCCATAGCCCAACGTCAAGTATTCATACACCTGACCTGCTAAAAAAACAGTGCCCATGAGAGCAGTGACAATGTACCAAAACCGCAACCCCTGCACATTATTTTTCTTGATAGCAGAGTCACCTAAATGAATCACAAAACTACTTGACACCAGAATGATGGTGTTAATCGTAGGAACTAACAATTCTACTTCGGTTCCTTCGGGAGGCCATTCTGCTGCCGATCCACGCAACAGCAGATAGGTTGCAAATAAACCTCCAAACATGAGCGATTCTGAAGCGAGAAACGCGATGAGTCCCCAAACACGCAGGTCAGGGTGTTCTTCATGGTGGGCGATCGCTTGGGCGGTGTGAATGGATTGAGGCGAGTTTAAGATTGAATCTTGCATAGATCTTCGTCAAACGTTAATGAGTGGTGAATCATCGTTTTGTAGAAGCAAGCCTTTGAAGATAACAAAGTGCCGAGTGCTGAAGACTGATACCAAGTAGATATGAAGCTGCGCTAAATCAACAACCCCCTGTAGTCCCCTGTGCTAAGAGGGACGGTGTACACACAAGTCGTTTGTTTTGCGTTTGGAGCTTCTTCGCCCCCTAAATCCCCCAATTCTGGGGGACTTTGAGCGGTAGGAGGTAGATCGCCCCCATGTTTGGGGGGTTGGGGGGCAAACGCAGGAGTTTGAGGTTGATACAGGAAATGTGTGTACACGGCAGCTTGCTAAGGGGGACGGTGACAGCCAAGGGTAAATTAGAGGCATCCTCATATCAAATTGGTAAAAGGCTTCGCCCCTACTAGAGTTGTCCATCAAATGGCTGGAGCAGCTTCTTCGAGTCCTTTTAACGTCTCGTTATCCTTGCCGTACTCATAGGGACCGTGGGTTACCACAGGTAAAACTTCCCAGTTTTCGATTAAGGGTGGCGAACTGGTTGTCCATTCCAACGTGAGAGCATTCCAGGGGTTATCAGATGCTTTCACACCCGATATCCAACTCCAAATCACATTAATTGCAAAGGGAATGACTGATGCTGCCAACACGAAGGCACCAATTGTACAGAGTTGATTAATCGCGGTGAATTGCGGGTCGTACATCGCAACACGACGCGGCATTCCCTGCAAGCCCAATTGGTGCATCGGCAAGAAGGTTAAATGGGTGCCCACAAAAGTCAGCGCAAAGTGAACCCGTCCCAATGGCTCATTCATCATGCGTCCTGTGATTTTGGGGAACCAGTGATAAATCCCGGCATAAATGCCAAACACAGAACCACCAAACAAGACGTAATGGAAGTGACCTACCACATAGTATGTATCGTGAACGTGGAGATCAAAGGGGGCTGTTCCCAGGGTGACTCCGCCCAAACCGCCAACCACAAACATGGAGAGCAACCCGATCGCAAACAACATCGCACTCGTGAAGCGGATCTTGCCACCCCATAAGGTCGCCACCCAACCAAAGATCTTGACCCCAGTCGGCACTGCCACAATCAGGGTAGAAATCGTGAAGAAAATCCGCATCCAGGGAGGCGTGCCACTGGTAAACATGTGGTGAACCCAGACAAACAAACCCACAATGCAAATCGCCAGGCTGGAATAGGCGATCGCTTTATATCCAAAAATGGGTTTCCGGGCATGAACGGGAATCACCTCTGACATGATGCCAAAGATGGGCAGGATCATCAGATACACCGCAGGGTGCGAATAGAACCAGAACAAGTGCTGATAGATGACAACATTGCCCCCTGCATCAGGCTTGAAGAACGACGTACCAAAGTTGATATCAAACAGTAACAGCACCAATCCCGCCGCCAGCACAGGAGTTGATAACAGGGCTAGCACTGACGTCGCCAAAATCGCCCAACAAAACAGCGGCAACTGGCTCCACTTCATACTGGGCACTTTCATCATCAAAATGGTGATGACAAAATTCACTGAACCCAAAATCGATGATGTACCTACCAAAACAATGCTAAGAATCCAGAGGGTTTGAGCGATGGGAGCCGTAATCAAACTGAGCGGTGGGTAAGCCGTCCACCCTGCCTGGGCACCACCAAAGATGAAACTGAGCAACAACAACGCCCCTGCTGGAGGATTCAACCAAAAGGCGATCGCATTCAACTTGGGAAATGCCATATCTCTGGCACCCACCATCAAGGGAATGAGGAAATTACCAAATCCACCGATCGCACTCGGCACAATCCACAAAAAGATCATGATCGTGCCGTGGTTGGTCATGAAGGCGTTGTAGAGATTGGGATCAAGCCAGTCTGGATTTGGTGTAGACAACTCCAGGCGCATTGCAACGGCCATCAATCCACCGATCAGATAAAACACAAATGCGGTGACAAGATATTGAATGCCAATGACTTTGTGATCGGTGTTAAAGGTGAAATAGTCATACCATTTCCACACTTTAGGCGTGGGTTGTGGCTGCTCTGGTGGAGCATCAGTGGGAAGATACGTTTGAGTCATGGGAAAACATCGAGATTACGAGAAGATTACGAGTGATGGGAATGGAGGGAAGCGATCGCCTCCGATTGAATACCAAGAGCATCCGCATAGGGAGCCAGAAACTCAGATGGAGTCAGATCAACCGGGTTAACCGCTACAGTTTGAGCGACCCCAGACGCCTGAGCGATCTGATTTTCATGGAGCCAAACGTCAAACTCTTCGGGGGAATGCACCACGACTTCGCTTCGCATACTGCCGTGATAGCCTCCACACAGTTCAGTGCAGACAACGGGATAGGTTCCTGGTTTCGTAGCAACAAATCGTAATTCAGTGGTTTGCCCTGGAATGGCATCCTGTTTCAGCCGAAATTGGGGCACCCAGAACGAATGAATCACATCCTGAGCAGAAATGATCAGCTGCACATCCTTGCCAACCGGAACGTGCAATTCACCGGCTGTAATGCCGCTATTGGGGTAATTAAAAATCCAGGCATATTGCAGTCCAGTGACATTCACAACCAGATCAGCCGCTTGACTCCCTTCTAACGGAGTTGCACCAATGCCATATTGAGGTGCATCGGTTGGAGTTGGCTCTGTTGGAGTTGTAGTCTCGCTGATTAAAGGAGTAACTGCCGCATCTCCGGGGGCTTGAGCAACGAGCACCGAAGCATGACCATGTGCCATGCCACCATGGGCAGAGAGGCTAAACCCGCCCATTTGCTCATACACCACCACACTATAGACCCCTAACCCAACCACGATGATGGCAGGAATCGAAGTCCACAGCACTTCTAGGGAAAAGCTACCCTCAATGGGAACACCATCCGACTCGTCTCCTTTACGTTGCCGAAACTGGATGATGAATAGGACGATCGCCCCTTCGACAACCAGGAAAAGCCCTGTGCCAATCGTCACCATGACGTTGAAAAAGTTGTCTACAAGGGGTGCTTGCTCCGAGGCTTGTTCGGGCAGTAAGTTGTGATGCTGCCCAACCCAAAAGCTAATGAGGGTAATGCCAATCCCCGCAATCAATGTAAGTAGTGAAGCAGGAATTTGTTTCATAGAGATTTCCTTGCAAAGATCGAGAAAAGATAGGGACATGAAACAGTCAGTAACCATCATGTCCCTGGTATCAGTTCAAACCTGTAGTGAATGGTAGGTCTAAAATTGCAGGTTGGGTTGAGGTTTTGCAAAATCTAACAAAGGTGTTTCATTGAGTTACACGAACTCAATCAATAGCAACCCAACCCTTTAAGTTTGTTATGCAACTACGCTGTTGCTAAATCCGCAGCAGGTGCAGCAAAGGCATCCAAAGCTGTGGATGTGGGGCTTTTACCCCGACAGAATGCTAATTCTGCCTCCAGTTCACAGACTGCATTCCAGGCGGCTAACGCCTCCTCAGAATTGGCAGGCTGATTAGCTGTAATGCTACGAGCATCGGAAATTGCCTGTTGCAACGCTCTCTCTAACACTAAAACCCTCGGATTTTCGAGAAAATCACTCTTCGTGAGAATGTCAGTGACAGAGATGATACCAACCAACTCATCCTTGATCACAGGGGCGCGATCGATTCCTGTTTGAGCAAATAACCGAGCCACATACTCAACGGCCAGGTCAGGATTCACCACGATACAGGGTTTCGTCATCACCTCATAAACCTTGACCTGTCTGGGATCTTTGCCATAGGCAACGACCTTAGAGGCAATGTCTGTATCGGTCACGATACCATAAGCATCATCTTCAGTGCGGCGTTCGACGATGAGGGAGTGTAGCCCTCGCAATTTCATCAACCGGACTGCATCTGCAACGGTTGCTGAACCACGAATCGTGGCTACATCTTCAGTCATAATATCGCTTGCTTTCATCATATGAGTTTTACTCCTTGCATAACGTGCAATGAACAAGCATGATGTGTTTTATCAGAGATACTCCTAACTGCTTTCTTGCTAATTCCCTAGTTATTCAACGCAGTGTTGTCTAACGCACTATGGGTATAGCAATTCTTGGGACAGACCCTCGAACACGCCTGACAACCAATACAATTGTCAGCATTTTGAATCGTCATAACTTTGCGTTCGATGTCTTCGTCATCTTCATCCTCAACAAATTCACCGTCTTCGTTGAGTGCTTTTAACAGCAATACATTACGACCGCACACCTTAAAACAGCGGCCGCAGCCAATACACTTTTTGAGGTCGATCGCCTGAACAAACTGAGGTGTCCAGGTTTTGCCTCCCAATGTCAAACCCGTTAGTGTTGCCATAGTGTCTCTCTCAATCATTGAATGCTTCATCATAGTGAAGCTGTCTTTGGGGTAAGCCCCTTCTAACAACTTGATGTCTCAACGTTTCTTGTCTAACCCGGTTTTGGGGTTAGTGAGCCGCACGTAAACCGCCCCAATCAGGCGATCGTCCAGGGTAATGCGATCGCTTTCTGTCGTGACAACAAACTGAGGCGATCGTTGCTCCAGTTGGATGAGAGTACCGGGTAATAACCCCAATCCCCGTAACTGTCGGATCACTCCGTCATCTGGATTTCTCAAGGCAGCGACGACACCGCGTTCCCCAATATCTAACAGCTTGAGAGATGATCCAGACACCGTAAAACCTTGGCTAAACATGATAGGTTGTCCTTCTGGGGTTAAAACATGAGAACCATTAGAGTTGCGGTTATATCAAATCGGCGTTGCTGATCTAATGCATGAATTTCGTAGGGGCGTTTCGCGAAACGCCCTACAGCCGTGGTGCGTTTTCAAGAATCATGCCTGCGCTCAGCAACGCCGGATTCGTATTAGACCAGATAGGCTTCCTGGTGAGTGCGAATCGTACAATCGGATTTGGGATAAGCAACGCACAATAGGACAAATCCTTTAGCCATCTGCTCATCATCCAGGAAAGTTTGATCAGACTGATCGACTTCTCCCTCAACCACTTTACCTACACAACTGGAACAGGCTCCAGAATGGCACGAGAAGGGTAAATCCAGTCCCGCATCTTCGGCGGCTTCCAGGATGTAGGTGTCTTCGTCTACAGGAATCGTAATGTCGAGGTTGTATTTTTTGCTGAGTAGCCGAACGTTGTAAGTCGTCATGATCGTGTTCTCCAGATCGTGTTCTACAAGTCAAACCTTAGGTAACTAACTGCATGGTGTAGCGGATGGCGTGCAATCTCCGGCTTTGAACGATTGCCCACAACCGCAGGTTTCAGTGGCGTTTGGATTGCTAAACTTGAAGCCACTTTCCAAAATGCCTTCAACGTAATCCACCACAATGCCGTCTAACAAAGGAGCTGACTCACGGTTGATGTAAACAGGCACTCTACCTTGTTGAAAGATCAAATCATCTTCTGTTGGTGCGGTCGTGATATCGAGGGTGTATTGATAGCCACTGCACCCTCCATCGGAGACTCCGATGCGAATGCCTTTCGTGGTGTTGCCTGGGTCGGCTGACCCTTGGATAAACGCACGTAAACGAAATTCTGCTTTTTCGGTCAATGTAATCGTCATGGGTACCTCACGAGATAAAACTGGACAAGAGTGTGTTATTTGGTAACGTCAGAACAGTGCGATCGCCTTAGGCAAAACCGTGAACACGGTACGTCAATAGAAGCTTGCCGGACAGTGCAAATAGGGATTACCAACAGTACGATGAGAGCACACAGTTGAATTAGCCACGGCGCAACAATGAAACTGAAAATGAGACAGAGTAAACTACTTAAGAGGTAGATTGAATGAGTTACTGCATTGCAAGTTTGCCGATTTCGATACCATAGGGCGATCGCCACCGTTAACGTAGCCAGGGATAGCACAAGCATCGCCATAACCTCTTGAGTACAGAGTCTGAGCTAGTGATGATGGGAGAGAACCTGCATCATCAGATCGCCCGTGGAGAAATGCTTACGAGCGCGATCGCTACATACAGGGCAATCCAAATCACGGTAGGTGCGGCGTTTCGCAAACTCCATGCGATGCAGATCCATCGTCAGCAATTGAGACAACAACGGTGAGCTAAAGTCTGTGATGACTTTGATCGCCTCTTGCGCGGCTAGACAAGCTAAAGTCCCAGACACGGTGCCCAACACCCCAAATCCTCGACGATCCCATTCCGGCTTCTCAGGGAAAAGACAAGTGAGGCATCCCGTTTGTCCCGGAACAATAGTCGTTAAGTATGCCTCCATCCCACTCATCGCCGCTTCAATCATGGGCTTGTTCCAACGGACACAGGCGGCATTCAGCAAATCCCGTTCTGTAAAATTGTGGGCGCAATCCAGAGCAATATCGGCGTCGTGAATCAGGGAATCTACATTTTCTGGTGTGACGTATTCAAAGACCGCTTCTACTTGCACATCGGGATTAAAGGCTTGAATCGTCTCTTTAGCTTTGAAGACTCTGGGTTGATCAACCCAGTCGTGAGTCATCAAAACCTGTCGATTCATGTCGTCCAATCGCAAACCACCACCCCGCACCAGAATCAATCGACCGATACCAGCTGCCGCTAAATACAGAGCCGCTGTTCCGCCTAAGCCACCCACACCTGTAACCAGGGCTGTGGCAGATTTCAACCGTCGTTGAGCCTCTTCGCCAAAGTTGGGCAACATCATTTGGCGACTATATCGTTCTAGTTCAGTTGGGGTGAGATTCAGCACAGGATGCTCCTTGTGAGAGGGAGTGAGGAGTAGGGAGTAGGGAGTGGGGAGTAGAGGGGTTAGGGAATGGGGTGTGGGGTGTGGGGTGTAGGGTGTGGGGAGATGTTAATCCCCGGTGTTGATCTGGCTCAACAAAACAACATTGCGGGGTTTGTCGTGAAACACTTTAAACAACTTCTGCTCAACTCCAGTGGAGACTGAAAACAGTTCATAAGCTTGCACGAGAGCAGTGCGATAGAGATTCAGGCGATCGCTCTCTGTTAAGTCTGGTAAATCTGTATCAATCTGCTTCATTGCGTTTGAAAACTGCTTGAGGATATGAAGACGATTAATGTTTACGATGGTGCGATCGTAGGGCAGATTAAAGAACTCAAAATATTGTTCTGCATCTGTCAATCGATGAAATGCGGTGAGTGTATTTGCCATATCACTACTTCTCCTGAGTCTCTAGGGCTTTGAGTTGTTGTTTCATCTCATTCAATGTCCGAAACACAGCATAGGTCTGGGCTGCAACGTTCATTAACTGCTCATAGTTAGCTGGTAAACCTTCCGCCAGATCATGCAAATCCATCTTGAGTTGTCCAGCTTTACTGTTCAGTCGCCTGATTTGATTTTTCAGATCATCAATCGTTGTGCGATCGATAGGAGGGTTTGATTGAACCATAAGAAATAGAGGAAGGAATGTTTAAAGATGTGGAATGTAGATAAGAGTCAATAGTCAGTCAATAGTCAATAGTCAATAGTCAATAGTTAATAGTTCATCGTGAATTGCCAGTATGTGAGTTATTGCTCCATCAGCGTAATGACCATTGACCACTGACTATTGACCATTGACCACTAACCATTGACCATTAACCACTGACCATTAACCATTGACCACTGACCACTAACCATTAACCATTAACCATTGACCATTGACCACTGACCATTGACCATTGACCATTAACCATTGACCACTAACCATTAACCATTGACCACTGACCACTAACCATTAACCATTGGCCATCAACCATTGACTAAATGCGAGCAACGTCTGGAAAGCGTCTAATGTAATCAATTCCGCTTTGAGCCAGCTTGTCGCCTTCAGCAGCAACCTTCTCTAAGTTGTCAAAGCCAAACCGTTGAGCATCGCGCAACGTACGACTGACCACCAGGAGTCGTCCACAAAAGATCAGTGCCCAGCCAAATCCCTCATGGCTCAGGTCTACCACCACTTGAGCCAGTTGACCTGTTTCTGCTTCGATGCAGGAGGCTATGCCCCGATAAAATGCCAAAATCCTGCCTTTGGTAATGGGGTCAACATCGCCATCAACCGAGATTTCACGTTTTTGGGCTTTGCTCACAACATAGGGTTTCAGCAACAGTTCATCAGACCAATTGCGAAACGTGCCATAGGGATCATTGGCTCGAATTTGTTGCACGACAGCCTTGAGAAACGGTGACTCTAAAACTGTCGTAGTAGGAACGGTTGTTTCAGGTGTGCTCATACTGGGACTTCTTCCTCGATTTCATCTAAGTCAAATTGGGGGGTTCGTTGTTGCAGGGCTTTTCTCAACCAGGGGGGAGGGCTTCCCTTTAGCGTCTCGACTAAGCGGGACAACACATCTTGAATTTCGTCGTCTTCCGATCGCGCCTTGATGGGAGTGATGTGTTTTTTAATCAGTCGGGCAGCAGCACTACCCCCGATCGCCGAGACATAGACAATCGTGCAGTCGTGCAGAGCTTCAATTTTGGGTAAGAGTTTGTCTTCGTTGCCGTCTTCTTTCAGATCGCCATCAAAAACTAACGTTTCCAAAAACTGATATCCCTCTGGCGAGACTTCATACACATCCACCTTGCGTGCCCACCCAAAGTGAGCATTGATATGGACGCGATCGCTTGTAGTGAAGGCAATTTTCATTGTTCACCTCATTTAGTGTTTAACGTGGTTTTCTTCGTGTTCTAACAACAGGTTGCCGATATCAAACAGAAGCTGCATGGTGCCCCGGTAGCCTACTTTGGTGGATTGCCCGTTACCGAGGCGATCGAAGATGGGCATTCCCTGGCGATAGAGCGGAATGCCCAGTTTACGGGCAATTTTTGCACCGTGAGAGTTGGTGATCAGTAAATCAGCTCCAACCGCTGCATGTTCCAGATCTTCCAGATCACCAATTACCACCGATTCAATCGGGAGGTCTGCAAGCAGGGGCGATCGCGTTGTGGTCACGGCTGCTTGAATTTCAGCCCCCATCAGTTGCAAAAACTCAACCAGTGATGCCAGCAAATCGGGTTCTAACCCCAGCGCAATGCGCTTACGCCCAAAGTAAAAATGAGTATCTAACATGGCATCCTGCAATTGCCGCCGCTGCCGCCGATATTTCTCTGGCACATCAATGCCGCTGAGGTCAGACAATCCTTGCAAAAACTCATCCATCGCGGCAAGTCCCGTTAAATTTTGAAAGACCTCGTAGGGCACCTGAAATCGCTGTTCTAACACTTTGGCGGCACCCCGCATACTTTCACCCAACGCCAGCGTGAACACAGAACAGCCAATTTCGCGTAGTTCAGCCAGAGTTGTGCCACCACTGGTCGTTGTTCCAGACGCCTCATCCAGATGTCCATCCAGCGACAACGATAAATCTGGAACAATAATGGGTTTCAACCCAAAAGCGGTGACAATTTCCTTAATCTCCTGCACATCTCCGGGCGTAAAGGCAGAGCTAACCAAAATCGTGACTTGATTGGCTCTCACCTCACCTGCCAGCGGCAACTCCCGCATCATGTTTTCCACCGCTGCCGCAAATCCATCCTGCATGGCTCCGCGAAAGTCGGGGGTAGAGACAAACACAATCGGCAAATCATGCAGTTCTGGATGCCGCTTACGGATGGTACGTAAAATGCCGTCCATGTCATCACCACGAGTTTCCGTTAATCCAGTGGTACACAGCCCAATGATTTCTGGCTTGTTCTTTTCCATCACGGTGAGAATGGCTTGCTCGACATTTTCTTCACCCCCCAGGATGGTGCTGACCTCAGTCATTGCGGTTGTAGACATGGGAATTGCTTCCCGAAAGTGTCGCACCAGCAAAACCTTGGCAAAGGCAGTACAGCCCTGCGACCCATGAAACAACGGCATCATTCCTTTTAGCCCTAAGAATGCCAGAGCGGCACCTAAAGGTTGGCTCTGCTTGAGTGGGTTGACTGCAACAAACTTTTTGGGCGTGGTGATAGTCGCCATTAAACGAATTCCTCTCTCAGTGATGTTGTTTGTATCTATCCCACTTCCCAGGGAGCGGGTTTACGCACTTGCTCCCAAATGGGGCTGTGCAAGGCTTCATCTAACTCGCGTGCCATCTCAACCATGCCGACATACCCCGCATAGGGATGGTGGCGTTCCTGGTTGATATCTAAAAATGGAATCCGAGCTTTGAGAGCGGTGTATTGGTTGCGTCCACCCGCAATCAGCATGTCGGCTTTAGTTTGGGCAATGACGCGCAACAGTTCTTGAGCATTGCCCTTTTCCAGCATGATGCCATCTTGTCCGAGTAATTCCTTAATCCGTGCTTTGTCTTCCTCGGTACTTTTTTTGGTGCTGGTTGCCACCACTTCCATGCCCAAATCTTTGGCAGCAGAGATGATAGACCAGCTTTTAACCCCTCCGGTATAGAGCACAACCCGCTTGCCTTTGAGCCGAGCACGATAGGGAGCCAGTTGTTGATCGAGGTGGGCGGTTTCTTCAGCGATCAATTGCTCAACGCGATCGCGCAGTTGCTCATCCCCCAATGCAGCAGCAATGTTGCGGAGACAACGATTGATGTCATCAATGCCATAAAAGGACTCTTCGATATAAGGAATGCCGTAGCGTTCCTCCATCTTGCGTGCCATGTTGATCAACGCTTTGGAGCAGATCATGACGTTGAGTTTGGCACGATGGGAATAGCAGACTTCACGGTATCGCGCATCGCCTGTAATCTTCGAGAGCACGCGAATTCCCACCTTTTCAAATAGGGGCAATACACCCCACAATTCGCCTGCGATGTTGTATTCCCCAATCAAGTTAATGTCGTAGGGCGTGGTGAAGTCTGGCTCTGCCGTGCCGACCACATACTCCAGCAGTGCCTCTCCACCAACCCGATTGCCCAGATTCTTGCTGCCAATAAAGCCGGGGGAGTTAATGGGAATCACAGGGGTTCCTGTCTTCTCTGCTGCCTTCTCACACACGGCGTTTAAATCGTCTCCAATCAGGGCTGTAACACAGGTGGAGTAGACAAATACGGCGGCAGGTTGATATCGCTGGTGTACCTCTAGAATGGCTTTGTAGAGGCGTTTTTCACCGCCAAAAATAATGTCGTTTTCGCTGAGATCGGTGGTAAAACCCATTTTGTAGAGGGTTGACCCAGAGGACTGACTGCCACGACTACCCCAGGAGTTGCCTGCACAGGCGATCGGGCCGTGTACGAGGTGAGCCACATCGGTAATCGGCACCATGGCGATCATGGCTCCATCAAAGGCACAACCTCCTTGAGCCGCTCCCGGTTGGGCTTGCTGCGTACAGGATTTGTTCTTTCCTTTGCTGTCTTTTTTGTGATTGTGCTCGCAAGCCGATTCGCTCAAGAGTTCGTTAATCTTGCCTTGGGTCAATTTCATGGCTCAAGTGGGGAGAAGAGGGAAGAAGAGGGAAGAAGGAAAAAAGAAGAGGGAAGAGGGAAGAGGGAAAAAGGATGAAGGATGAAGGATGAAGGATAAGAGGGCAGAGGAAGAGGTGAAGCAGGTTACATGGTCAATTGACTATTGACTGAGTTCTGTATCGGCGTAGCATTTGGCAATTTGACTTTGCTGTATTACCAGGAGTAACTGCCCAAATGCCGCGCCCCTAACTCCATTAACTACTGAACACTTAGTGGATATAAACGCTAACATCTTGATGGCACACATCTGCTAAATAGGTGAGTGCCCGAAAGCGCAAGCTGATTAACTCGTCGTACAGCGGATTGATTTTACAGAATGCTGGAATGTGAACTATCCAGCAGCCAAACAGGTTGATGTCTCGCTCAAAGGGGCAATGACTGGGAATCACACGACAGATGAGATGGGCAACACTCGCATGACGAATTTCAATATGGTTGAGCCATTGCCGTAAAAGTGCAATCAGACTCCATGCAACGTGATTTTGGTGAGGAGATGAAGCAGTAGCCATAGTGGATACATCAGTAAATTCATACAGCTTGAAAGGAGCGATCGCTAGTTTTTAACATCTTCAGGCGTGTGTTGTTCCCGATTTAAGAGACGTTGAGTGAGATAGCTCTGAATACTGACGAGAATGAGTAAGATAGTGAGTCCAAGAATAGTGTCAATCATGAATTGATCCTCTGGGTTGATGAGTGATGAGTGGGAAGCAATCGTTGCCGTAGGGTTGATTTTTGGGCGTTAAACGTTGGATCTAGGGGTGATGATTTATCAGGGATCAATTAATCAACCAGTCGCACTAGCCAATCAAAGATTTGGCTGAGTTGTTCACTGGATAGCAAGCCATAGCCCCAGAGAATCATGTGCAGCGGAGCTTCAGGATGTTCGGGATGTTTGAGTGCCATGGCGATCGCCTCATCTGAAATTGCTAATTCGGTTTTGAGAAACTGAAGCAGTTGGGAATTTTGACGACGACAACTCATGGCACACCTCATTTAAGTTATGACCTGAAGACCAACGTATCGGCTGCTAGAAAATGATCAAGATGAAATGCTCGGTCTTCTGTTTTCAACAAAATTTGCTCATACAGATACCGAGTAGCGCGATCGCCCACACTTTCAGCTTGAGTCGCTTGACGACGGAGCAGATTAATAATGGATTGCTCCGCCTCCAGATCGTGTTCGACCATTTGGCGACAGGAATACACCCCGTCTGGTTCTGGGGTAAAGCAACACAGTTCTGCCAGCTTGCTAAAGCTAGCCGCAGGAATGCCGCCTAATCCATTCAGCCTTTCTCCTACATCATGAGCGTGTCCTTGGAGAGCAGAGTAGCCCTCTTCAAAGAACTCATGTAAGGAGTAAAATTCTGCTCCTTCTACAACAAAGTGATGCTTCTGATATTGCAGATACAGGGCTTGAAAGCTCGCCAGGGCAACATTTAAGCCTTCACAAATAGGAACGGTAACTTCTAGCCCTAAACCCACTGGGTTTTCTGCAATCTGACCAAAAGCACGAACAGCGGTTTGAGTCATTCAACTTACTCCTTGATATACAACGATACTTTTTAGAACTGGCATGGGGTGTAGAGGGGTTATTCGGGTGCATCCCAGCAGTGCTCTAGCCAGGTCACCAACTCGCGTCGAGGAGCGATGCAGTGCTGGATGACACTCCTCACTAAAATCGCCGTCGTACTATTGTTGATTTCAACCCAGAGTGAGCCATCACTTAAGCACCAACAGGGAATCATCAATTCTTGTAGCCGTCGATAGACTGACCAGCGATCGACCCGTGAGACTGGAATGCTTTGAGCGTTAGGGGTGAGTGCGATTGGGATGGGGTTGGCGTAACCCCCCGCAGGGGAAGCCATACCCGGACGATACTGCATGGGACTTAACCTCAATGAATGTTAGAGTGAGTGATTTCAACAGGGATTAACGATTGAATTTGTTGTTCTAATTGCTCGATGCGATCGATCAGAGTCCGAAGAACAACGGCTTCTGGATCAACAACGTTGCCGTGTTCTAAAGGACAGGTTTGAGTATTGCTGCGACAAATATTGCGACCGGGCACACCGACTGCCGTACACCCCGATGGCACATTCCGCAAAATGATTGATCCCGCTCCGATTCGGGCATAGTCGCCGATCGTAATGTTTCCCAGGACTTTCGCCCCCGCACCCACTACCACATGACTGCCAACGGTGGGGTGACGCTTTCCTTGCTCTTTACCCGTGCCACCGAGGGTTACGCCTTGATAAATCAGGGTGTAATCTCCTACGATCGCTGTCTCACCAATTACCACTCCCATGCCGTGATCAATAAAGACACCCCGACCGATCACAGCACCGGGATGAATCTCGATGCCCGTTAAGAAGCGTCCGATATGAGAAATGAAGCGAGGGAAAAAAGGAATGTGGCGATCGCGCAACCCGTGAGCCACACGATAGAGCAGAAGTGCTTGAAACCCCGGATAGCAGCACACGACTTCTAACCAGTGATGGGCAGCGGGATCACGCTCAAAAATAATCGTGAAATCAGCCCATATCGTCTGCCACAGATTGGTTAGAGAACAAATCCATCTGGGCAACTTGACCGTTAGCAATGATGCTTCCGTTGCAGTAGCGTGACCAGATGGGTAATAGCTATCCCCATGATTTCTGCTCTCGGCTCGGTGCGAGTGAGCCTCTGCAAAAACAGGTTGGGCGAAATCAAGTGGCTGTGACATTGCAGTTCCGGTGGGTGAGAATCTGTCCTGTTCTCCTGCTTATATCAGGTGCCACGCCAGAGGTCAGAATCACAAACCGGGGTAAGGATTTATTGAATTAATTAGAGTTGTACTCAAACCTGAAAGGCCTGCTAAAGCAAGCATTTCTAATTTCTTTTGGGGCGAGGTGTGAGTATTTTTTGAGTGGGGTACGAGTATTTATAGGGTAAGGGTTTTAGTATTTGAGTACTCGTCCATTCATTCACTTAAAGCTTGGTCTGACAATACTTTTAAGCGAGTTTTACAAGAATTGCTTAATCAAGAACAAGATGTACTCAACTGCACTCAAGATCGCAGTTTTTGAGTCATCAAAAAGATTTCTGTATTGATTAATACGATTTAGATGTTACCGAGTTAGTGTAGATCAACCTGTTAGAATTGACAACTGTATATCGTGATACGAATACAGATAATTCTCAATGTGAGAGAGCAAATACCTCTATTTTTTTCAATTGTTAAAAATGGTTATGACTAGAACTTCAGACAATAAAAATGATAATTTAGATACAGAATAAATTTCTAGAAGAATTAGGGGAGTAGTTGCGAACTGGCTACTCCTTTCCTTAATGAGGGTTTACCTCAATTCGAGTGTCAGATCGAGTCCCGAAGAAGACCGTGAGTACAACTAAAAACTCACGTTAAAACATCCTAAAATTACTTCAAAGTCCTTGTACAACAAGGATTCAGCCTGAGTACACAAATACCTGTTCCCTGCACTATAAATACTCAAACCCTCACTTCAAAATACTCAAACCCCATCCCATTATTTTTTTTGGATGTTCACATCATCTGGGTTTGAGATATTGAGTACATCTCTAATTAATTCAATAAATTCTATCGCGAGCCGCTCAACCGATACATTCCAGAGCGACTGATATAACTCTCATAACGCCAGTTCCTAAACCATTCATCACGACCCCAATATTCCAGTTCTCTGATGGTTTAGGTAGGGGTAATGGCATACTCCCATGCTGAATCGAACTTGCAACTACACCGATCGCACTTTTTCTCCCATGGATTTTCTAGACTCTTGTTTTTTTCCTAAAACACAGCCCTAGAACCAGGATGTTTAACCTACTCAGGTAGGTTGCGACGGGTAGCTGCGATTTCTCCCCTAAAGGATGGCGATCGCCTGGATTGATTGTCTGGATTGGTTGACTACTCCCAGTTCGCGTTTGTTGCTCTCCCACCCTCTTCTGGAAATTCACGCAATGACACCACCACCTATCACAGCCCCAGCCGCCCCAACAACTGACCTTTTAATTACAAAGAATAAGGTGACAAAAGTTCCCTCAAAGGACAGCAGTTGCGGATGCAGCAGCAACACCAGTGCCACAGTTGATATGGATGAGCGGATGCGCCAACGCATTGAAAAGCATCCCTGCTATAGCGAAGAAGCCCATCACCACTACGCCCGGATGCACGTTGCTGTGGCTCCCGCTTGCAATATTCAATGCAACTATTGCAACCGTAAATACGACTGTGCCAATGAGAGCCGTCCTGGTGTAGTGAGCGAATTGCTCACTCCTGAAGAAGCCGCGCATAAGGTGTTAGTGATTGCAGGCAAAATTCCGCAGATGACGGTGTTGGGGATTGCGGGTCCGGGAGATCCGTTAGCCAATCCAGAAAAGACGTTTCGCACCTTTGAGTTAATTGCAGACAAAGCACCCGACATTAAATTATGTCTGTCTACTAACGGATTGATGCTGCCAGAGTATGTCGATCGCATCAAACAACTCAACGTGGATCACGTCACGATCACCATTAATATGGTTGATCCCGAAATCGGCACTCGCATTTATCCCTGGGTTCACTACAAGCGCAGACGCTACAAAGGGCTAGAAGCAGCGCGGATTCTACACGAGCGGCAAATGGAAGGCTTGCAGGCTCTCAAGGAGGCTGACATCCTCTGTAAGGTCAACTCCGTAATGATTCCAGGTATCAACGACGAGCATCTGGCTGAAGTCGATCACGTCATTCGGCAAAAAGGCGCATTCCTGCACAACATCATGCCGCTGATCTCGGCTCCAGAACATGGCACCTACTTTGGGTTGAATGGTCAACGTGGTCCCACTCCAGGTGAGTTGAAGGCACTGCAAGACAAGTGCGCCGACAGCAACATGAAAATGATGCGTCACTGTCGCCAATGTCGCGCTGATGCTGTTGGGTTACTGGGTGAAGACCGATCGCAGGAATTCACCAAAGATAAGTTCCTGGAGATGCAACCGGAATATGACCTGGAAACTCGCCAGGAAGTCCACGCAGGGATTGCAAAATTCAAAGATGAACTCAAATCAGCGAAGGCAAAACTCAAGCCCAGCCAAAAAGTTGCTAACAGTCCCAAAATTCTCGTAGCCGTGGCAACTAAAGGGGGCGGATTGGTGAATCAACACTTTGGTCATGCCAAAGAATTCATGATTTACGAGGTAGATGCCAACGAAGCCAAGTTTGTCGGGCACCGGAAAATCGATAACTACTGTCAGAGCGGTTACGGAGAGGATGCCACACTGGAATACACCATTAAGGCGATTTCAGACTGCAAAGCCATTCTGGTTTCAAAAGTGGGTGAATGTCCCAAAGCAGAATTGAGAGAGGCTGGCTTACAAGTCGTTGAAGCCTATGACGTGATTGAGAAAGTGGCACGGGAGTTTTACAACACCTACATACAACAAACTCAACCATCCTGATTGCTGAGTTTTCTCACTTGGGAATAAAGCGGGGATAAAGCCATGACCTACACCATCACAGATCAATGTATCGGTTGCGATCGCTGCTATTCTGCCTGTCCAACACATGCCGTTCAGTTGAGTGCAACATCTGTTTGGATTGATGCGACTCTTTGTAATCACTGCATTGGATCGTATAGCGTTCCTCAATGCGTGGCTGCCTGTCCAACTAATCGGGCTTGTGTCATGAGTCCTACAAACTATTGGGAACAGTGGTTTGACACTTACAACACTCGCATTGCCCGGTTAGATCGGACTCGTGATGTCGCTTACTGGAATTGGTGGTTTGAGCTTTATTCCCAACGACTCACAACCCAAATTTTGTCTCAGTCTAGTTCAACTTCTCATTCAAGAAAGTTACTACAACTGAACACCCACTAACACTTTCGACCTTCTCTAAATTTGCTCCCGATCCTTGGAGATCTTCCGCATGAACACAATCTATCTGGACAACAACGCCACAACAAAAGTAGATCTCGCTGTTGTTGAAGCAATGCTTCCTTATCTGAGCGAATATTATGGTAATCCGTCATCCATGCATACCTTTGGCGGACAGGTCAGCAAAGCCATTAAAGAAGCTCGCGAACATGTTGCGTCGTTGTTTGGCGCAACGGATTCCAGTGAAATTATCTTCACCAGTTGTGGCACAGAAGGCAATAACACCGCCATTCGTGCAGCCCTCGCAGCCCAACCCGATCGCCGCCACATTATCACCACTCAGGTAGAACATCCCTGTGTATTGAACGTCTGTAAGCAACTGGAAAAGCAGGGATATACCGTCACCTATCTGTCCGTCGATCGCCAGGGCATGGTGGATCTGATGGAGCTAGAAGCCGCTATCACCGGCAACACGGCGTTGGTGACAACCATGTATGCCAACAACGAAACGGGTGTGGTGTTCCCGATTGAGCAGATTGGGGCGATCGCCAAGGAATACGGAGCCACATTCCATGTGGATGCTGTGCAGGTCGCTGGAAAATTGCCTCTCAACATGAAAACCAGCACCGTTGATTTGATGACAATCTCCGGGCATAAACTGCACGCCCCCAAAGGCGTTGGTGCCTTGTATGTGCGGCGCGGGTTCCGCTTCCGTCCGTTCCTCATCGGCGGACACCAGGAGCGAGGACGCAGAGCCGGCACCGAAAACGTTCCCGGCATTATCGGGCTGGGCAAAGCAGCGGAAATTGCTAACTTTGAAGTCAGCTATTTAGGACGGGAACAACGCCTGCGCGATCGCCTGGAGCAGGGCATTCTTGCCACCATTCCCAATTGCGAAGTCAACGGACATCCAACTCAACGCCTGCCTAACACGACCAACATCGGCTTCAAGTACATCGAAGGTGAAGCCATTCTCCTCTGGCTCGACCAACACGGTATTTGTGCCTCCTCCGGATCTGCCTGCACCTCCGGTTCTCTGGAACCTTCTCACGTCCTGCGGGCAATGGGTCTGCCGTACACCATTCTGCATGGTTCCATCCGCTTTAGCCTCTCCCGCTTCACCACCGAAGCCGAGATCGATCGCGTCCTCGAAGTCCTCCCCGGCATTGTGTCTCACCTGCGATCGCTCTCTCCCTTTAACAGTGATGAAGCCGACTGGCTACAAGAACGCTCATTAGTGAGCAGCCAGTAGTAGGGAGTGGGGAGTAGGGAGTAGGGAGTGGGAGACTGCTGCATAGGGACTGTTCACCCTTCTATTCATTTGCCCTCTACTTATTCACCCTCGCACTCCTTCACCCTGCTTTCTTCTTCCATCTTCTTTTTTATCCTTTATCCTTCATCGTTTATCCTTTCTTCTTCTCTCTTCTCTCTTCCTTCTTCTTTTTTCCTTCTTCCTTCTTCCCTCTTCTAGGAAACCTGCCATGTGGGACTACACTGAGAAAGTTTTAGAACACTTCTACAATCCCCAAAACCAAGGGGCGATCGCAGATACAGACGAACCGGGCATTGCCATTGTCTACGGCGAAGTCGGTAGTATTGCCTGTGGTGACGCATTAAGACTGCATCTCAAAATTGAGATCGAGAGCGATCGCATTCTCGATTCTCGCTTTCAAACCTTTGGCTGCACCAGTGCGATCGCGTCTTCGTCGGCATTAACCGAGTTAATCAAAGGGCTGACGCTGGATGAGGCGTTGAATATCAGCAACCACGATATTGCTAACTTCTTAGGCGGATTGCCCGAAGCAAAAATGCACTGTTCCGTTATGGGACAGGAAGCTTTGGAAGCGGCCATTTTTAAGTATCGTGGGATTGAAGTTGAAGTCCACGAAGAAGACGAAGGCGCGTTAGTTTGTACATGTTTTGGAGTAAGTGACAATCGTATCCGTCGAGTTGTTATTGAGAACAATTTAACCACCGTCGAGCAAGTGACAAACTACGTCAAAGCGGGGGGCGGGTGCGGTTCCTGCCTGGTGGATATCGAAGACATTCTGGCAGCAGTCGCAGAAGAGAGAGCCGCAATGCCCGCCAAATTAGCCGCAGAGATTGCGATCGCTCAAGAAACCACTCAACCGCGTGCTCTGACAAACGTTCAGAAGATTACTCTGATTCAACAAGTCCTGTCTGAGGAAGTGCGCCCTGTGCTGATGGCAGATGGCGGCGATGTCGAACTCTATGACGTAGATGGCGATCGCGTCCAGGTCTTGCTCAAAGGGGCATGTGGCTCCTGCGAGAGCAGCACTGCCACCCTCAAAATTGCGATCGAAGCCCGGTTACGCGAACGTGTTCTACCCAATCTCGTGGTTGAAGCCGTTTCATGAAACCTTTGTTATTTCAACGTTTTCCGGTTGGGCGATCGCCCCCTACAGCGATCGCGCCCAACCTGTTCAATCAGCACGACACAATGCTGAGCATTCACCCTTGACCACATAACTCTTTCACCATCTCACAAGGAGAAACCCATGACTGACGAACAAATTAGACAGATTGCGTTCTACGGCAAAGGCGGTATTGGTAAATCCACCACATCGCAAAACACAATTGCAGGTATGGCTGAACTGGGTCAGCGCGTCATGATCGTCGGTTGTGACCCCAAAGCCGACTCCACTCGCTTGATGCTGCACAGCAAAGCCCAAACTACCATTCTGCACTTAGCAGCAGAACGGGGTGCAGTTGAAGATCTGGAACTCGAAGAAGTGCTGTTGACGGGCTATCGCGACGTGCGTTGCGTTGAGTCGGGTGGTCCTGAACCCGGTGTCGGTTGTGCCGGACGAGGCATCATCACCGCCATCAACTTCTTAGAAGAAAATGGAGCTTACGAAGACCTCGATTTCGTTTCCTACGACGTATTGGGTGACGTTGTTTGCGGTGGTTTTGCGATGCCAATCCGCGAAGGCAAAGCTCAAGAAATCTACATCGTTACCTCCGGTGAAATGATGGCAATGTATGCTGCCAACAACATTGCACGAGGCGTTCTCAAGTATGCTCACTCCGGTGGTGTGCGTTTGGGCGGTTTGATTTGCAACAGCCGTAAGGTTGACCGGGAACTCGAACTAATCGAAACGCTGGCGAAGCGTCTCAACACTCAATTGCTTCACTTTGTTCCTCGCGACAACATCGTTCAACACGCAGAATTACGTCGGATGACGGTGATTGAGTACGCTCCTGATAGCCAACAGGCTGAAGAGTACCGCACACTCGCCAAGAAGATCATCGACAACAAGAATCTCGCCATCCCAACGCCAATCTCAATGGACGAACTGGAAGATCTGTTGGTTGAATTCGGTATTCTGGGCGGCGAAGAAGAGTACCAAAAAGCTATCCAGCAAGGCACAAAAGCACCCGCTGGCGTTGCTTAATTTTCGTAGGATGCGTTGGTAAAGCCGTAACGCATCACCATCAACGATGCGTTACGCGCCGCTAACCCATCCTACAACTAACTCCCCACTCCCGATTCCCTTACCCCTACCCCATCCTTAAATACCCAGAGAGGCAGAATATGACACCTCCCGAATCCGCTACTCTTGATGCGATCGCCCCTCCAGATGAACTCACCGTTGCCGACAAAAAAGAATTGATCAAAGAAGTTTTGGAAGTCTATCCCGATAAAGCGAAGAAAAAACGGGAAAAACATCTAAACGTCTACGAAGAAGGCAAATCGGATTGCGGCGTTAAATCCAATATCAAGTCTGTTCCTGGTTCCATGACCACCCGTGGTTGCGCTTATGCCGGATCAAAGGGTGTGGTTTGGGGACCGATCAAAGACATGATCCACATCAGTCATGGTCCTGTCGGTTGCGGTTACTATTCCTGGTCAGGTCGTCGTAACTACTACATCGGCACCACAGGCATTGACTCCTTCGGCACAATGCAATTCACCTCTGACTTTCAGGAACGAGATATCGTATTTGGCGGTGACAAAAAACTTGCCAAATTAATCACTGAACTGGATGAACTGTTTCCGCTCAATCGCGGTGTATCCATTCAATCAGAGTGTCCCATTGGGTTGATTGGAGATGACATTGAAGCAGTTGCCAAAAAGTCCGCCAAAGAAATCGGCAAAACAGTCGTCCCCGTCCGTTGCGAAGGCTTCCGGGGCGTGTCCCAATCGCTCGGACACCACATCGCCAATGACACCGTGCGAGACTGGGTATTCCCTCAATACGACAAGCAAAAGAAAGCCGGAACGCTGCCCGAAGGAACTCCCTACGATGTTGCCATCATCGGTGACTACAACATCGGTGGAGATGCGTGGTCAAGCCGGATTCTCTTAGAGGAAATTGGCTTGCGCGTTGTAGCTCAGTGGTCAGGAGATGGCACCCTCCACGAGATGATCAACACGCCTTCCGTGAAGTTGAATCTGGTTCACTGCTACCGCTCAATGAACTATATCTCTCGCCATATGGAAGAGGCGTATGGGATTCCCTGGTTGGAGTACAACTTCTTCGGTCCTACCCAAATTGCCGCATCCCTGCGTGAAATTGCTTCTAAATTTGACGAAACTATCCAGGCCAATGCCGAAGCGGTGATTGCCAAATACGAAGCGCAAACTCAAGCCGTCATCGAGAAATATCGTCCTCGCTTAGCAGGCAAAACCGTTGCGCTGATGGTAGGCGGTCTGCGTCCTCGCCACGTTGTTCCTGCCTTCCATGATTTGGGGATGCAACTCATCGGTACAGGCTACGAGTTTGGTCATAACGATGATTACAAACGCACCACTCACTACATCGAGAATGGCACGTTGATCTACGACGACGTATCCGCCTATGAGTTTGAGGAGTTTATCAAAGAGTTGAAGCCTGATCTGGTTGCCTCTGGCATCAAGGAGAAGTATGTCTTCCAGAAAATGGCACTACCCTTCCGTCAGATGCACTCCTGGGATTATTCCGGTCCTTATCACGGTTACGACGGATTCGCCATCTTTGCGCGTGACATGGATCTGGCACTCAACAGCCCTACCTGGAGCTTAATCGGTGCTCCCTGGAAAAAAGCTGAAGAAGCCACTCCGTAGGGTGTGTTAGCAAAGCGTAACGCACCGCAAAATACATCAAAATGGTGCGTTACGAATGCACCCTACAGGCACTCTTTGTACAGACGCAATTGATGTACAGACGCGATTGATCGCGTCTCTCCTCCCATTACGATTGATCGCGTCTCTCCTCCCATTACGATTAATCGCGTCTCTCCTCCCATTACGATTAATCGCGTCTCTCCCCATCAACTTCATAGGAGAACACCTATCATGGCTCAAAACGACATTAACCGCATTAAAGACCACGCTGAATTATTTCACCAGGACGAGTATCAAGAACTCTTTGCTGCCAAAAAACAATTTGAAGGGGGACATGACCCCGACCTAGTTGCTCAAACGGCTGAATGGACAAAGACCTGGGAATATCGTGAGAAAAACTTTGCCCGTGAAGCACTCACGGTCAATCCAGCAAAAGCCTGTCAACCACTGGGTGCAATCCTGGCTGCTGTTGGCTTTGAGAAGACATTGCCCTTCGTGCATGGCTCTCAAGGATGCGTGGCGTATTTCCGTAGCCACTTTACCCGTCACTTTAAGGAACCCTTCTCTGCTGTCTCCTCATCCATGACCGAAGATGCAGCGGTGTTTGGTGGACTCAACAACATGAAGGATGGGCTTTCAACAGCCTACAACCTCTATAAGCCCGACATGATTGCTGTGTGTACCACTTGCATGGCAGAGGTGATTGGGGATGACCTACAAGCCTTCATCAAAACCTCAAAGGATGAGGAATTTATTCCCCAGGAATTGCCAGTTCCCTTCGCTCATACTCCCAGTTTTGTGGGTTCTCACATCACGGGTTACGACAACATGATGAAGGGTATCCTGAGCAACCTGACCGAAGGCAAGAAGCAGGAAACCACCAACGGCAAGATCAACTTCATTCCTGGCTTTGAAACCTACATTGGCAATCTACGTGAGATCAAGCGGATTGCGTCTCTAGTGGGCGTAGACTACACCCTGTTAGCCGATAACTCAGAGTATCTGGATTCCCCTAACACAGGCGAATACAACATGTATCCCGGTGGTACTCCATTGGCAGAGGCCGCAAACTCGATCAACGCCGAAGCAACGATCGCCTTCCAGGCTTATTCCACGACCAAAACCCGTGAATACATCGAGAAAGAGTGGAAGCAACCCACTTCTGTTGTGCGTCCCGTCGGCATTCGTGGCACTGATGAGTTCCTGATCAAGCTCTCTGCCCTAACTGGCAAACCCATTCCAAAAGAATTGGAGGATGAGCGGGGTCGTGCGGTGGATGCGCTCACCGATTCCCAGGCGTGGCTCCATGGCAAGCGTGTGGCTCTGTATGGTGATCCTGATCTGGTGATTGGCTTAGTGCAATTCCTGCTGGAAATTGGTGCAGAACCTGTTCACATTGTTGTCACCAACAGCAACGACGTGTTTGAAGCGGAACTGCGAGCACTGCTCGATTCCAGTCCGTTTGGAGCAGGTGCGACCATTTGGGGTGGCAAAGATTTGTGGCACATGCGATCGCTCCTGTTCACAGAACCCGTAGATCTGCTCATCGGCAACTCCTACGGCAAATATCTGTGGCGCGATACCAAAACTCCCCTCGTGCGGATTGGCTATCCCATTTTCGATCGCCACCACCTGCACCGCTATAGCACCTACGGCTATCAAGGCACGATTAACCTGTTGAACTGGATTGTCAATACGTTGCTCGATGAACTCGATCGCAACACGATCATTCCAGCCAAGACAGATATTTCCTACGACTTGATTCGATAGTCACTGGGCAATGAACCTCTCCCCACCTACGGCACCCCTCTCCTGGCAGGAGAGGGGACGGGGAAAGGTCATCCATGATTCCAACAGGCTACGTTTGGGGAAAGACCATGAGCACGATTCAAATTAACGACACCACGTTACGAGATGGCGAACAGGCCGCAGGTGTTGCCTTTACCCTAGAGGAAAAAGTAGCGATCGCCCAACTATTAGACGCGATCGGGGTGCATGAGCTAGAGGTCGGTATTCCAGCGATGGGGGAGGAGGAGATCCAAGCCATCACTGCTATCCGCAATCTGGGCTTAAAAGCCGAATTGCTCGGTTGGAATCGAGCCACCATATCGGACATCAACGCCTCTCTGTCATGCGGTCTGCAACGAGTTCACATTTCCATTCCCGTCTCGGAAATCCAGATCGAAACCAAATTTCGAGGGGATTGCCAGCAGATGCTCAACCGCTTGCGCGACACCATCACCTATGCTTGCGATCAGGGGCTATTTGTCGCAGTCGGTGGCGAAGATTCCTCCAGAGCCGATGAAAGTTTTCTGTTGGATGTCGCTGGCTACGCTCAGGAGTGGGGTGCTTCCCGGTTTCGGTTTTGCGATACCGTTGGCATTCTTGACCCATTTAGCACTTACAAAAAAGTCAACAAATTGGTGGAGGCATTGACCATCCCCATCGAAATGCACACGCACAACGACCTGGGACTCGCCACTGCCAATGCTCTTGCTGGCGTAAAAGCGGGAGCCAGTTCCGTGAATACGACAGTGAATGGATTGGGCGAACGCGCAGGTAATGCAGCCCTGGAAGAAGTCGTCATGGCACTCAAACAAATCTATGGCATTAAATCGGGGATTCAAACCGATCGCCTGATTGAGTTGTCGCGGTTAGTCGCTCAGGCATCCCGATGCACACTACCCCCCTGGAAGGCGATCGTCGGTGAAAACGCCTTTGTGCATGAGTCGGGGATTCATGCTGATGGCATTCTCAAAAATCCTGCTACCTATCAACCCTTTGCACCAGAGGAATTAGGACAACAGCACCGTTTGGTTGCAGGCAAACATTCAGGGCGGCACCTTGTCGCAAACCTCCTGCAACAATGTGGGATTCAACTGGATAATGATGCCGTGCAAATTGTTTTAGGTGCTGTGCGGCAGCGATCGACCCAACTCAAACGCAATTTAACAACTGACGAACTGTTAAACATCGTACGTGAAAGGAGCCTGACCGATGCAGTCTGACATCATTGAAATCGATTCTCCACCTGAGTTTGAAATTGGGCAAAAAGTCAGAGTCAAGAAGTTGATTCGCAATGACGGCACATTTCCAGGGAAAGACATTGGAGAAACGTTAGCGAAGAAAGGCGATACAGGTTACGTCGTCAGCATTGGCACATTTTTGCAATCGTCTTATATCTACGCTGTCCATTTTTTGCACACGGGATATGTCGTCGGTTGTCGTTGCAAAGAGTTGGAATTGCCAGAGTAGAGAATTTTGCTCGGCACCCATTATTAACGCCATGACAAAAAAGTGAATTGGAGCAAGTGTAATGAAAGTGATGTTACGTCAGAATTCTTTAGGGCATTTAACAGTCTATGTGGCGAAGAAAGATTTAGAAGAAGAAGTCGTGAAACAAGAAGCTACAGAAGTTGGCAAGATCTTTACGCTGGCGAATGGTTGGGAGCTAGAGATTCCCCAATTAGAAGAACCTCTCAAGTTGCCCCAAACTATTGAAGCAAGACGCTTAGCTTAAAGCGAGGAGAGAATAAAAAGCGATGGTTGTATCCTGGTTGTCTGTTTCAGAAAACATCCAACACCTCTTAGAGCAAGCCGTCTCGCAATGGGAAACAACATCCCCATCTCAGCCTCTGATTGAGCAAGCCTTTATTGAGCAAGCATTAATTGAGTCTGAGCATGATCTAGAGGTTTTGGTTGCAGCCTATCGCTATTACTTCTATAGAAACAACAATCCCATGGCATTGGTCGTGGCATCCAAAACAGTTGAGTTGATTCAAACTCAAGAATGCCTCCCGCAAGATTGGATGCAGTTAAAGCCGATTCTCCTCGATCGCATTGAAGATCCTGTGATTCGGCTGTATCTCAACGCCTACTCTGCATCAGGATTACTGCTTGCAAAACTGGGAGAGATTGAACGAGCCAAAGCGATCGCCACACAAATTCAAGCGATTGATTTGAGAAATGAGTTCGGAGCAACGCTAATTCTAGACATTCTAACTCCATCGGTAGAAGACGATGACGAGGCAAACTAACACGATTAATCAGGACTGGTTGGTTACGAGTGATGGGCAATGTCAACCGCGTCCATCTAGCCGAGAGTGGGATCTGATCCGCGATCGCTACTACCTTCACCAGTTCTTGAGCGAGATTGTGGATATGCTCAATAGCGTCTCTGACCCTGCCGATGAGTGGGACTATTTGCCGCAAATTCGGATGCGCGTCAGACAGTTGATTACCAACTCCTACTGGGTGCGATCGCAATTTGCCGATCCCGACCCCAAAACGGGTGTTGCCATCCTTACGCTCTATGATGAAATTGGCTATCCGCTCACCGTTCAAACAGTCATCACCAATCCCGGTGTTTGCTCACCCATTCATAATCACGGTACATGGGGAGTAATTGCCGTTTTGCAAGGTCGAGAGGAGCACACCTTTTGGCGATGCACAGGCGACCTGGACTCCCCCGATCGCATTGAACTGGTCGGCTTAAAAACACTCTGTCCTACAGAAATCATCAGTTTTGTTCCCGATGCAATTCATCGCGTCAAAGCCATTGGCAATGAACCCGTCGTTGCCTTTCATCTCTATGGTGATACCCAACCGCGATCGCGCTTCGAGTTCAACCCCGCAACCCATACCGCCAAACCCTTTTAGCCACACCCTACTCCCTACTCCCCATTCGCTCATGACCACCGTCATCTTCTACGAAAAGCCTGGTTGCGTGAACAACACCAAACAAAAAACACTCCTTCTATTAGCGGGTCACACCTTAGAAATTCACAACTTGCTGATCGAACCCTGGACATGCGATCGCCTGCGTTGTTTCTTTGGCGAACGTCCCGTGGCGGAGTGGTTTAACCGCACCGCTCCGCAAATCAAATCGGGGGAAATTGTGCCTGAACAGCTTGATGCGGAAACAGCGTTAACTCTGATGATTCAGAACCCGATTCTAATTCGTCGTCCGTTAATGCAGGTGGGCGATCGCTATACCGTGGGGTTCAACGCCGAACAGGTGGATCAATGGATTGGCTTAAGTGCCGTTTATACTCTTAAACACGTATCTCATCAACACCTTATACAACAGGATTTAGAAACCTGTCCCCGCACTTTAAGCGAACATCATTCAGCGTCTTGTTCGCATTCCTAAACCGTCAATCATTAACAACTCATGGCAGCAATTCATTTGGACTGGCTATAGACTAATAACCAAAGATTAATAACCAATAACTCCTATGCCTGACCTCCAAACGTCCTCTGGTAGCCCCTTTCAGTCATCCCAACGATGGGCAGATTACTACAATGCTGTGGCAGGTCGTCCTCCCCGTGACACGTTAATTAAGGCGTTAGAGCAGTTTGATAGCGAACCGTTTCCCGACTCTCCTCGGTTTGCCGTCGATTTAGGGTGTGGGGATGGGCGAGACACGGTTGAGTTGTTACAGCGAGGGTGGCGTGTGTTGGGGATTGATGGAGAAGCAGAGGCGATCGCCCGTCTTCGTGATCGCCCCGATGTCGATTTAACTCATCTTGAAACACAGGTGATACGGTTTGAAGCCCTCACCCTACCTCACAGTGTGGATTTAATGAATGCCAGTTTTTGCCTGCCCTTTTGCCCACCTGAACACTTTGCAACCCTGTGGGAAACCATCGTAACGGCATTAAAACCGGGAGGACGCTTTTGTGGGCAGTTGTTTGGCGATCGCGACTCCTGGGCAACCATTCCCACGATGACGCACCACACGCGATCGCAAGTCGAAAATCTGTTGCGATCGTTTGAGGTGGAGTGGTTAAACGAAGAGGAACATCCTGGCAAGACTGCCCTCAATGAAGACAAGTACTGGCATTTATTTCACATCGTGGCACGTCGCAAATCTCCCTAAATCAGGGGTTCTGCAATTTGGCTGAGATCTGAATGCCAAGCTTCTATCAGTGACTCCCGATCAGGCTATCTTGAATTCGTTTGACTTGTTTAGGGGCATTGATTTCACGAAAAAGTTGAATCGCATTTTGAAAGTAGCGATCGCTCTCTGTTAAATTCCCCATTCTCTGGTAAGTCAATCCCAATTGATAATACGTTTCTGCTAAATCGCATTTAGCCCCGATCGCATCCAAGAGCTCGATCGCGGTGATGTGATTCGAGATAGCGTTAGCAAATTCCTGTTGTTCGCGGTACAACTCAGCTAAACAATTGGTGGCTTTTGCCTTGACTTGAGTGAAATGGTTGTCTTCTGCATAGCCAATCGTCTGTTGGCAGAGTGACGTTGATTCTACCAAATTTCCCAAATTCTTGTGGGTTAACCCCAAAAAGAGCAGACTATAACCCTTGCCCCAGGGTGTTAGTTGGTTAGCAGACACAAGCCGCTCAGCTGTTTGCACGGTTGTTAGGGCATCTTTTCCTAAACCCAAACAAGAGTCAATAAACGCCAAACAACATTGAGCATAGATCGCGTACTCCTCGCAATCTGGCGTTTCGTTGGCGACTGTCAACACAGAATTAAAGTGCGATTTGGCATCGTCCAGTTCCCACAGTTCCGTTTTGCACAACCCAATATTAAATAGAGTCGAAAGTCGGGCGCGATCGAGCTTAAAGATTTCAGAAATCTTGCTGGATTCTTGATGGCATTCTAAGGCTTTGCCAATGCTGCCCATGAGTCGATAGGTATATCCCAAAATGTTGTACAGCCGCATTTTGCGCTGATCCGAGGCAATCTTTGAGAGAATGCGGTTGATCACAGAAATGATCTTTTGTAACAACCCTAACTGATAAAAAGAAGACCCCAACGGCAACCCCTTATCCTGATTGCCGCGACCTTGAATAATCACATTACAAGCCGCTTCAAAGTCTTCAATTTCTAAATAATGATAGTAAGCTTCCAGAGCAATTAATGCATCTCTGGCATCTTTCACAATAGGCACCTGTTGTGTCCAAAAGCCTGCCGCTGTACGGTTTACGGCTTCCCATTCGTCACTCGCTCTCAGGGCGGCGATCGCTTTTGACCGCACAACGGAATGCAGCCAATATTGTCCTTTTCGTGTCTCAATCAGCGACAAATCTTGCAAGATCCGAATGATGGGTCGGCGTCGCTCTTCGGGCACATCCCACAGCAAACACAACAAGCCATCAATCGGCACAGATGACACATCCTGATAGCGATAACACGCCATGCGACAGAGCAATTGATAGGCATCTTGATTCACCTGTTGCAGGCGGTTAAATTGGCTGCTGACTAAATCTTGCAACTCTCGCTCAATCAGCAGATCGTTGCTGTTTTCTTGCCAATAGGCATCAATATCGCCATAAAAATCGGTGAGAATGGCTCCGCTTAAAATCTGCATCGCTTTGGCGTTGCCCCCGTAGGCTCGCCACATCTCACTCAAGGCGGGGGAGTTGGGGTCAATGTCTCGGCTACCAAAGAACTGTTGCCACACCGCCTCCTCTAGCCCACCCAGTTGGTAAAGCTGAACCTGAATGCTGGATTCATACAGTCGTTCTCGGCTCGTAATCAGCGTGACCGATTGCACCGCTGGATCAGCTAATACCCGCAGCAGATCCACATAGGAGCGATGCGCTTCCACAAACTTACCCTGCCCATCCAGTGCAGGTTCCAGGTTATCGATCAACACACCGACTCGCCAGTTAGCATCGCGCAGTTGGCGGCGCAACCGCTCTAAGTTGATGGCAAATTCTCGACCAGGGTCTTGGTTTAAATCGCGCCGCAACCATTCCTCAACGACACTCTCAATCGGAGCAACGTTCTGAGTTTCGGTTGCCATCCACAACTCTAGATAGAAATCAAACCCCTGGGTTTTGAAATAGCGACGTGCCAGGGTCGTTTTACCCAGCCCACCTTCGCCGTGAATCAGGATGACTTTTGCACCTTGATTCACCAGTCGGTTAAGATCTGCGATCGCCCCTTCGCGCCCAATAAAACCCAAGTCATATTGAAAGACCGCAGGTGAATTACCCTCTAACTCACCGCGCAGGTCGGCAACGGTGGGAGGGGAAGGGGGCATAGAAGGTACGGGATCTGTCTGAGGCAAGGGAACCGAAGCCGTAGTTATTTCGGAGTGCGATCGCCAAAACCGTTCTAAAGCGGCTCGAAAGCTCGTCTTGGTTACCCGCTCTTGCAACACCTGAGACAACAGGCGACACAGTCCTGCCCCTTCCTCTTTGATATAGCTCTCGTTATAGCCCAGCGAATCTGCAATACTTTCGTAGGTTTGCCCTGCCCAGGCTCCCTTAAAGACGGCTCGTTTCAGATCGCTTAAATGTTCACCCGTCGCCTCAAAGACTAACTTGTCTGCCAGTTCTAACGCTTCTTCCGCACCCATGCATTAGCCGACCATCAATAATTTGGTAGTGGTTTTGGTAGTGAAATGTACAACGATTCAAAGTCTCTATAATCTAACCCGACTTTTTTCACTCCGACAAAAGGCACCCGACTTTTTCCGACCTTCGGTGAGGGGTTAAACCCCCGACCTTAACCAACTGACAGATTCTATCAGGTTTGGCATCTTTATGGTGTGAGCCACCCAAAGTTCACAAAACCTTCACTGAAGTCTAGATTGCACCCAGGAGCGATAGAGATATGTTTAACCCCTTAAAAACACTTGAATCTCTCTTCTCATCGAGTGACACTCAAACGGTTCCCAACTTCAGTGCACCTCTCTTTGGGGTCAACGCAACTGACAAAGAAAGACAAGCCTTAGTGGATCAACCCATCCAACCCGGTGCTCCCGGACGAGTTAAGTTTCAAGGTTCCTGGTGGCCTGCCCGGTGCGAAAAGAATTTGCGACTCATGCAAGGTGAAATCGTTCGAGTGGTCGGCGTTCGCAACATCACGCTCCTCGTTGAGCCTGTTTCATCCTTACAGTTCTAACCAGGCTCGGTACTTTTGCAATACTGATTGCAACATTGACTCAGGCTATTCAAACTCAACGTATAGCGATCGCCAAAACCATTAGGACATTGAATTTGAGTCCTGCTGAGAGAGACGCGATTAATCGCGTCTGTCCTGTTGAGTGCCTTGTCTTAACTGAGGTGACTACAGCTATAAATTGCATCTAGTACAGCAAAAAATAAGTTTTGAAAGGGGTGAAGGGGTGGAACCACTTCTTGGGGGCGAAGCCCCAAACCCCCTACATTGCAGAACTTTGTGTTCGCAATACTAGTGTCGGGTTAAAGCCTTCTGAATCATTATTTTGAATTAGGTTGGTATTGCCTTGGGATGGGGGTTGGCTTTAATCAGGATGTAACTGCCTTTGATCATCGTTCTCCCATGCGTTCACCTGCTACAGGCAACAGGGGCGATCGCGACCGAATGAGGAGCCTGAGCAACCAGCGTCACTGCTCCATCGGCACCCGTCACCCAACCCTGCGCTTCAATGGGAAGGGGAGAGGGGGGAATAGCTTCTGAGCGGGATGAGGGGCGATCGCTCGTTTCGGTAGGGTCATCCACGCTAACAAATGAGGTCAAGACATCGCCGCTGCCCAACAACTCATTCGGATTGGGGGGCAAACCGCCGCGACCTGTGATCACAAACTCGCTTGTGCCTGAGGCATTGGAACCTTGATCAGAGCAGTTCTGAGCAATCTGTTGAGTGACATCAGCAATATCCGTGGGCAAATCCGCTAACCCGCGACTGGGATCAACATCGGGAGTGGCGATCGCTACCGTTCCCTGAATCCCCCGTTCTGAACTGGCGGTGATGTCGCTCAAAGGCGTAATGAAGGGTCTGGGAGCAATGCCAAACAAGCCTTGTGTGGTCACGTCTACTCTGCCACCGTTGCCCTGAAAGGCGTTTGCGGTAATGTCGCTGTTTTCCGTTGGAATCGCCACAATAAAATCGGCATCAACAGCAATGTTGCCGCCATCTCCACCCGCACCCGTTGTTCCGGCATTGGTGGAGATACTGCTGCGATCGCGCAATACCAGTTGATCCAGACCGGACAAGAAAATGCTGCCACCATCCACTGTTTGAGTGTCGGCAACTAACCGTCCTCCATTGGCGAGGCGTACCGATGCTGCCTGGATTCGGATATCCCCTGCGGCACCACTTCCTAAACTGTTGACCTCGACCCTGGCTTGCCCCTCAACCTCTAACTGATTCGTGCTGATGCGAATAGTACCGCCTTGCCCTGTAGAGTTGCGAATAGTATTGGCAAATAAACCACTGGCTGCCCCTTGATTGCTGACGGCATCTCGAAATCGTCGGACTCGTGTTGCGTAATTGGGGTCAGTGCCCCTGAGCGAGAGATGACGAGCATTGAGTGTCATATTGCCTGCCCGTCCCTGATTAAGGGCTGTGGTAATGATTTGCCCACCCTCCGAAAGAACAAGGGTATTGGCATTGATCACCACATCACCCCCCTGGAAGCGACTCAAGGTTTCGGCGTTGATGATGGCTCCTCTAGAAATTTGGAGCGCATCCGTGGTGACGGCAATACTGCCTCCCCGTCCTCCAGCATCGCGTTCAGTGGTGGTGAAAAAGCCGCTGGATACTCCATTCTGGCGACTGCTGGCATCCAACAGGACTGTCTCTCGCGCTGTGACGACGACATTTCCGGCATTGCCCTGACCTGCTGTGTTTGCCAGTAACTGAGCCCCATTCGTAAGGGAGAGCGTCCCCGTCGTGAGGCGAATCGTGCCACCCCGACCATTCCCCGTTGGCTCGACATCACTCAAGATGTCGCTGTTATCAAGTGAGATGCGATCGCCCACCGAAATCAGCACGCTGCCTGCATCCCCCTGACCGCTGGTATCTGCCTGTAATTGAGAATTGTTGCTCAGGGAGAGCCTGTCTGTGGTGAGGCGAATCGTGCCGCCACGACCGTTTCCAGTGCGTTCAACATCACTAAAGATAAAGCTGTTGTTCAACGCGATGCGATCGCTCGCTGAAATCAACACATTCCCCGCATTGCCCTGTCCGCTGGTGTCTGCCAACAGTTGGGCATTGTTGCTGAGGGACAGAGTATCCGTGGTGAGGCGAATCGTGCCACCGCGACCCGTTCCAGGTCGATTGACTCGGCTGAAAATATTACTGTGGTTGAGTGAGATGCGATCGCGAGCTTGCACAATCACATCCCCGGCGTTCCCCTGTCCAAACGTACCTGCCGACAATCCCGCCCGATTTGTTAAAGACAGAATGGGGGTCACCAGACGAATCGTACCACCTTGCCCCTGCCCTGTTTCCTCGACGTTGCTGATGATAAAGGCGTTGCTCTCTAACGAAATGTGGTCGTCTGCCTCAACCAGGAGATTGCCTGCACTGCCCTGCCCGTAAGTTCTGGCGGTTAATCTAGCCCCGTTCGTCAGGGAGAGCGCATCGGTTATCAGGCGAATCGTGCCTCCGCGTCCATTGCCCGTCGGATTCACATCACTCAAAATCGAGGCATTGTTCAGGGAAATGCGATCGCGAACGTCGAGGATCATATCCCCTGCATTGCCCTGCCCAGAGGTTTCAGCCGTCATGCGAGCACCATTCGTCAGGGAGAGGGTATTGGTCGAGAGGCGAATGATGCCGCCCTGTCCGCGCCCCGTTCCTTCAACACTACTCAAAATGCCGCTGCGAAATTGCCCATTGCGACTAGCCCCATCCAGGGTGATGCGATCGCCCGCCTCGACGATGACACTTCCGGCATTGCCCTGCCCAAAGGTGCTGGCAATCAAGCGTGCCCCATTGGTGATAGAGAGCACATTGGTTGAAAGGTTGATCGTGCCTCCTCGCCCGTTGGCTCGTTCGCCTACCGTGCTAAACACCCCACTCAAAAATTGCCCACCCGAAGCCGTACCATCCAATATGATGCGATCGCGGGCTTCGACAAAAACATCCCCCGCACTTCCCTGTCCAAAGGTTCGGGCACTGAGTTGTGCCCCATTGGTGAGGGAAAGCACGTTTGTCGAGAGGTTAATCGTGCCGCCCTGCCCGTTACCTGCATCCTCAATACTGCTAAAAATTCCGGTGGGAAATCGTCCATTCGCACTGGCACCGTCTAATAAGATGCGATCGCTTGCCTCGACGATGACATCCCCCGCCTCTCCTCGCCCAAAGGTACTGGCAACCAACTGAGCCCCGTTTGTGAGAGAGAGCGTGTTGGTCAAGAGATTGATGGTGCCACCCTGCCCATTGGCGTTTTGTTCAAGGCTGCTAAAAATGCCAGTGAGAAACCGCCCCCCCGGACTGGAGCCATCGAGTGTGATGCGATCGCGGGCTGTGACAAAGACATCGCCTGCGTTGCCCTGTCCAAAGGTACTGGCAACCAATTCTGCCCCGTTTGTCAGCGATAGCGTGTTGGTCGAAAGGCGAATTGTCCCTCCACTTCCATTGCCCGCCCGATCAACACTACTAAAAATGCCGCTGACAAATCGCTCATCCGCACTGATTCCATCCATTGAGGCGCGATCGCCCACCTCGATGGTGACGTTGCCTGCATTCCCCTGTCCAAAGGTGCTGGCACTGATTTGTGCTCCACTCATCAGGTCAAGTGTGTTGGTCGAGAGGCGCATCGTTCCCCCTTGCCCGATGCCGCCTTCCCCGACGCTGCTAAAAATGTCGCCGCCATTCAGCGTGACGCGATCGCGGGCTTCCACCACAACCCCTCCGGCATTGCCCCGTCCAAAGGTGCTGGAACTCAACTCAGACCCCTCTCCCAAAACTAGAGAACCCGTGCTGATCACAAGTCTTCCACCATTACCGATGGAATTGGTGTTCACATCGTTCTCTAAACGACTATTGCCTTCAACTCGAATCTCATTGGTTGCATTGACAATCAGATCTCCCGCTTGACTCCCTGGAAGTCCAAAATTCACTTCTATTCCGGCTCGAATTCGACTATCGGTAACACGAATATTTCGCCCTGTAATCTCAACATCACCACTTGTATCTAACGTGACATCAACCACTAAATCAGATAACGAAATGTCTGCCCGTTCAATATTCGTTGGAAAACTCAAACTGTAGTCGTTGTTTAATAAAACACGTCCTGCACTCGCTAAACCGCCAATTGCAACTCGTCCTCCCCACGCATTGAGACGTCCACCATTGATGTTGACATCTCCCCCTAACAGCATCAGGGTTTCACCACTAGGAACTCGCAGTCGGGCAGCGTTGCTCTCAAGGTTGCCTGTCAGCTGATTAAACAAAAACGCAGATGGATCGATGTTAAGTAGAGCCGGATCGGTTGGATTGGATGCACTAAAAAAACCGCGATCGCCAAATTGAATCGCATTGGCTGTCGTCGCAACAAACGAACCCCCCACATTGAGACTGGCATTTGCACCCAAAATAATGCCATTGGGGTTGAGCAAATACACACTGGCAGTGCTGTTAATCTGACCATTGATAGAGGAAGGCGTTCCACCTGTAACCCGCGAGAAAATATTACGAACATCAGGAGCACTTTGAAAGGTGACGCGCTCTCCCGTATTCAAATTAAATTGACCAAAACTGTGAAATAAATTGGCTCCAGACACTCGCCCATCGGCTTGCGGAATCAGGTAGTTGGGGCCAGCGAGAACACGCGGATTTGGGCTGATGGTGTCATCAACAGAGATGCTTTGGGCGGTAGCAGGAGGAAGGGCGATCGCTCCACTCATCAAAACTCCCACTGCAAGGCTGCATTGCCAGTTGCACTGCCAACCGTTACGACTCCCCATAGCTCTCAACACCCAGATGACGATGTGAACCAATGTACTACAGAAGGTTGAGAACCGTATTGCAATGGGTCATTCCTCGAAATGCCATCAAGTTTAGTGCATCATCGTCAAGAGCTTTTCATGGTTCGCTCATTTCCTTCAAATAGGTAGCCCTCATTAACGTCAATTCGGGTTAAACACCTGGCGAATCAATTCGCGGCTATGGGATCGAAGTCCGCGCGGGCGGACTACAGAAAATCAAGGTTCGCCGAACCGACGCAGGTCGGTTTTGCTCTTGTAGCGGCAGTTTTAACCGCCAAGATCCTTATCCCGAACTCAGGTTAATTAAACGGAGAATGTGCCAGGCATAGCCGTAACGCATCAAATCCTTCAACAGCATGGGTTACGCTCCCGCCAACCCATCCTACAAAAAGCTCTGTTTATGGACGATCATCCACTTAACAGGTGTTGAAGCATACCTTTAATCGTTCCAGAAATAAATGTTATGTAGGAACCAGCTAATTGACTCTGTTTGAAGTAAAACTACTCTAAAGCGTTCAATCATTCACTATCGCTGCTATGAACAAGAAGTATTTCCTCCGCTACGGATTGTTTTGGATTGTCGGATTCTTGAGCGTCTTGTTGTTGAGTTATCCCCTGTTACCGTTACCCTTTTCACTTCCGGCGATCGCCCAAACCCGCCCAACCCCAGTTACTTTAACTGGACGCACCCCCTCAGCCCAATCCTTTCAAGCCTTTGGATTAACCTCTACACTGACCCCACTCATCCCCGGAGAGTTGAGGCGATCGAATCAGCCTAATGGTGGTTCTAGAGGGGTGATTGGTCTGACTGACGATCGCGTACCGATGACGAGCTTTGATTATCCCTGGTCAGCGATCGGTCGGATTGAATATCTTAGCGGGGATGAGTTTAGCATCTGCACAGGCAGCTTAGTGGCTCCCGATATTGTCTTAACCAATGCCCATTGCATTATTGACATGGAAACGCATCAACCGAAAGCAGGCACTAAATTTGCACCCAATCTCATCGACGGTTTGGTGCAGGATGAGGAAGACCTTGCAAACGTCGTTGATCTGATTCGGGGCACTGATTTTCGCAATGACAATCAAATGCCCCACCCCGATGATTGGGCGTTTTTGAGGCTGGATAGACCTCTGGGTGAGCGATACGGCACGCTTGCATGGCAGCCCCTACCTGTATCTACATTAGTTCGGGAATATGGGAGCCGTTTAACCCTGGTCGGTTATTCCGGTGACTTTCCACCCGATGACCCCGCCTCGACCGCAGGGGCGCATGTGGGATGCAGTATTTTGGGCGAAGTCGAAGACAACCTGATTCATGATTGTGATATGTTTGGCGGTTCCTCAGGTGGACCTATTTTGGCAGAGGTGGATGGTGAATTTCGGATTGTCGCTCTCAATGCCGCTGAACTCTACGAGGAAGGTGAATTGGATAGCGGTGAACGCATTCGACAGGGGATTGTGAATTATGGGGTCAAGATTTCTCGGATTACAAACTTGATTCAGCAATATGTGACTCGTTAAGGCCGATGAGCACGGGGTGAAAAGGCCACTTTCGTCTCACCGTCACGATAAACTGGGGAAGTTTAGTAGGTTATTGCCGCTAAAAATCGAGTTATCTTGGCTTAGGGTTTAGGACGCAAAATATGGTGACGTTTTTGTTGGAAGTGGGAACCGAAGAATTACCTGCCAGTTTTGTAGCCGATGCACTGGAACAGTGGCGATCGCGCATTCCTGCCAGCTTAAAAGAGCAGTTCCTCACCCCAGAAACCATCGACTACTACGGCACGCCCCGTCGCCTCGCTGTATTGCTACATGGCTTACCGACCCAACAACCCGATCGCGAAGAGGAAGTCAAGGGACCCTCGGCTCAAGCCGCTTTTAAGGATGGTAAACCCACCAAAGCCGCTGAAGGATTTGCGCGATCGCGCAACGTCTCCATTGATGATTTCGAGATTCGCAGCACCGACAAAGGCGACTTTGTCTTTGTCAATCAAAAGATTCCCGGTCGTCCCACCGCTGATATCCTCACCGAGTTAATCCCCGACTGGATTTTCGGCTTAGAAGGCAAGCGGTTTATGCGATGGGGCGATGGGGATCTGCGGTTTCCCCGTCCGATTCGTTGGCTCGTGACCTTGTTGGATGATGCGGTTCTGCCGATTCGACTCGAAAATGGCTCTGAAGTTTGTGTGAGCGATCGCCTCTCTCAGGGACACCGCGTGTTGCATCCTGAAGCGATCGCCATTACGAATGCAGCGGATTATCTCACCCAGTTAGAAGCTGCCTCGATTCAGGTCGATCCCGATCGTCGCAAAGCAGCCATCCAGCAGCAAACCGTCGCAGCAGCAACGTCAGTAGGAGGGGTTGCCCTGATCGATTCCGACCTACTGGAGGAGGTGGTTGATCTGGTGGAATATCCCACGGCGGTTGTGGGCAAGTTTGACCCCGAATTTTTGGAGTTGCCACCAGAGGTGATCATCTCGGAGATGAAAGATCACCAGCGATACTTCCCAGTCCTCAAAGCCGAAGGCTCAACGGAGTTATTGCCCTATTTCATCACCATCTCGAATGGTGATCCGACGAAGTCAGACATTATCGCGGCGGGTAACGAACGGGTGATTCGGGCACGCCTCTCGGATGGCAAATTCTTCTTTGATGCCGATCGCAAAATTCCCCTGGAGGGCTACTTACCGAAACTGGAAACCGTCACCTTCCAGGAAAAACTCGGTTCCGTGCGGGCTAAGGTCGATCGGATTGTCCGCATTGCCGGACAAATTTCCGACCAACTAAAGCTCAACGATAGCTCCATTCAACGGGCGGCTCTGTTGTGCAAGGCAGATTTAGTGACTCAGATGGTGGGCGAGTTTCCCGAATTGCAGGGCGTGATGGGTCAAAAATATGCCCTCACCAGTGGCGAAGGCAAAGCCGTTGCAGATGCAATTTTTGAACACTACCTGCCTCGTGGCGCAGGCGACCAACTGCCGCAAACCTTGCCGGGACAAGTGGTTGGCATTGCCGATCGCCTCGATACCTTAGTGGGCATTTTTAGCCTGGGCATGATTCCTTCGGGTTCCTCTGACCCCTTCGCACTACGTCGTGCGGCAAATGCGATCGTTAACATTATTTGGTCAGCCAATTTAACTCTCAACTTAGAACAACAGTTGGATCAAGTGATCGCCGATGTCATCGCTACCTTTGGCGAAAACGAACACACGCCTCGCCTGCAACCCCAATTGCACGAGTTCTTCCTGCAACGCATTCGCACCTTATTGCAGGACGATCGCCAGATTGATTACGACCTGGTAAATGCCGTGCTGGGTGAAAACGACCCCGACTACACCGAACGCGCCTTAAAAGATTTGCTGGATGTGCGCGATCGCGCCCTCTTCCTGCAATCCATCCGACAAAATGGTGCTCTGGATGCGATCTACGAGACGGTTAACCGTTCTACTCGATTGGCAGGTCAAGGCGATCTCGACAAAGTGCAACTTGACCCCAAGTCGCTCATTCAACCCAAGTTATTCCAGAGTCCCTCCGAACAAGCCTTTTATGATGCGCTGGTGAAACTGGTGCCCCAAACGCAGGAAGCTCAAGCCAACCGCGACTATCAAAAACTGGTGGATGGCTTAACGGCGATCGCTCCCGTAGTCAGCAACTTCTTCGATGGACCCGAAAGCGTGTTGGTGATGGATGAGAACCCTGACATTCGCCGCAATCGCCTCAACCTGTTGGGTGTCCTGCGAAACCATGCGCGTGTCCTGGCAGACTTTGGGGCGATCGTCAAAGGAGCCTAATTCCTGGCAATTTGCATCCCCTAGAATAGAACCAGGCATTTAAAGAGGTGCTCATGAGCCAACCAGCTACTGAACGGGTTTACTGGACGATCGCCGATCTGGATCTGTTGCCAGACAATGGCACCCGCTACGAAATCATTGATGGTGAGTTGTTTATGACGAGAGCACCTCATTGGAAACATCAGAAGGTGGCTGACAATATTTGTGCTGCGCTCAACCGTTGGTCTGATGAGACGAAATTGGGAGAAGCGACGACTACACCAGGCATCATTTTTTCTGAGGCTGATAATGTCATTCCCGATGTGGTATGGGCAAGTTATGAACGATTAGCCGTATTGCTAGATGAAGCAGGGCATCTTACCGAAGCACCTGAGCTAATTGTAGAAGTCATGTCTCCCGGAGCAGACAATGAGCGACGCGACAGCGAAGTAAAGCTGAAACTTTATGCCTCTCAAGGAGTGCAGGAATATTGGATTGTGAATCGTCGCTTGCAACAGATTCAGGTCTATCGTCGGCAGCAGGCTACGCTAAAACTGGTTACGACCCTAATGCTAACTGACGATATTACGTCTCCCTTATTACCTGGATTCGGGTGTAGCGTAGCTTCCTTCTTTCGTTCAGAATTACCTGCTTCGTGACGGGGTTTAGACAATGGTTGTAACATCCCATCGAGCCGATCGCGTTTTACTTCACAGCATTAGCTGGGAGCAATTTGAGCGGTTGTTGGAGGATTTGGGCGACCATCGTGCTGCTCGAATTGCCTATGACAACGGCACCTTAGAAATCATGACCCCTCTGCTTGAACATCAGTACTTTAAAGAGGTAATTAGTGATTCAATCCAAGATGTTGCTGAAGAGTTAGAGATAGATTACGAAAGCTACGGTTCAACAACCTGGCGCAAGCGCATCAAAATGGCAGGAGTTGAACCTGACAATTGCTTCTACTTTCAAAATGAGCCGATTGTTCGTGGCAGATTAGATCTCGATTTGAGTCAGGGCGACCCACCCCCTGATCTCGCATTAGAAATCGACATCACCAGCAAATCGCTCGATCGCTTTCCCATTTATGCTCGGCTAGAAGTGCCAGAACTGTGGTGCTACGACGAAGGCGAGTTGAAAATTTATCACCTCCAGGACGGCAAATACGTCGAAGCTGAAATTAGTCTGGCGTTACCTCAACTTCCCATTCGGGAATTGCCGCAGTTGATTGAAACCCATCGCACCGCAGGACGACGAGCGATTCGACGAGCCGTGCGAGAGTGGGCAAGACGTAACGTAAAGGGATGAGCGATCGCCAGCCTCCTCAACAGTTGGTATAAGTAAGGTAGATTTTTGTAGTTGGATCAAAAGTAAACCAAGATTTCATATATAACTCTAGTAAGGATTGTTTCAAGAGAGAGTTTTGTGGCTAAGCAACGCCCTCCCAAGGCTAACCAACTCAGCACTGCATCGTCGCCTCAAGAGCAGTTTCAGGCGAAACTCAAGTCCTTGCTTCAACAAAAGAAATATCGTCAGGCATTAGATGAGCTAAACAAAGCAAAGCGATCGCAACCTGACCTGACCTTTACCCCTTCAGAAGCCGAAATTTGGTTATTGAGCGGTAAACAAGAAGCTCAAAAGGGTGATTTTAAGCAAGCCATTACATCGCTGCGGCAATCGCTAGAGTTGGGGTTAACGGGTGAACCTCATTACTGGTTAGCCAAATCGTTGCTGTCACTGAATCGCCTGGAGGAAGCGATCGCCCTAATTCGGACTGCGTTTGAAGACGGCAGTTTGCCCAAAGATTACAGCATTTGCTACGCCAAATTGTTGTTGCTGAAGGGAGATGTTGAAACGGTTGAGCAACTGCTGAAAAAGCAGTCAAAACGATTTCCAGCGGCGCAACAGCACTGGATACGGGGTGTGCTGGCACTCAAGGCACAGCAACCGGACGTTGCACTGGCATCATTCCAAAAGGTCAAGCAACCCATAACACCGGGCGATCGCCCTAAAATCTGGCAAATTTACACTCAGCAAGCCCTGCAACAGTGGGATGCAGCGGCAGTGCAATTAGGATTAAATGCGATCGCTAATCCGTTTGGGCGATTTATGCTCAATCCCGTTTATACCGAGCATCCCATCCTCCAGCGGTTAGCTCTGTTGCAGAAACTCAAAACGGGGCAACCATCTCTGGAGGAGATGCAATTTGCCACGAATAGTGGGCTTTCTTCAGAACAGATTGATGTGATTGCGCTGCTCGAATTGATTGAGGAGAACAATCCCCACGAAGCAGCTCACGTGTTGCTCAAGTTCGATCGCCGTTCTAACAAATTTCCAGAATTGTCAGCCCTCCGTCCAGCCCTTTTAACCCTGGCAGGACAGCAGGCATTGACTCAAGGTGAAATGAGTTGTGCTTCCGAATTTTGGCAGCTATCGTTACGCGAACAAGAGTTCACCCCACAACTGGCAGTCAACCTAATGAAAGTCCTGGATCTCAACCAGGAATACCAGGAACTCCAGCGGTTGATCACCCGCATGATCAAATGGCTAGAGCAGGACTATAAGCAGCACCCCCAAAATTGGACAGAGAAGCGTTATAAAGAAACGCTTATTTATGCCCACTGTCGTCTGGCAGATACCTGGATGGTCATGGGACGTGAACGCACCGCTATGGGCGAGTTACAAACTGCCGAGCGCATCGATCCGCGATCGCCAGAGGTGATTGGGCGACATGGGTTAGTGGCAGTGCTGGATGACAAATTGGAGGAAGCAACCCGTTTGCTGACCCAAGCCCTGGACGAGGGGTGCCGCTATCGTGAAGTGTATGTTGTTCTGGTGGATACCTGGAAAAAACTCGGTAACTCAGCCGCCGCCACCGAAATCCGCCGTCGCTTTGGCAAGCAGTTCGGAGATATTAATGCTGAAACCGAAGTTGAGCTGCCGCTTTGGGTAGATGCTTTTCTAACAGGCAATTATCCTTTCTTCAGCCGTCTCGTTGAAGAACGCAGGGGTCGCGATCCGGGAATTCGAGCCTGTCAGCTTTTTGTGGATGCTGTGCAGGGAGAGCCAACCTCTGGCGGTAAGGTGTCGATTGACCAGCAGCAAGCTGTCAACCAGTGGAGCCAGTTGCTCAATGAATTGTCACCCCAGGAGCAAGTTGTGGCATCGCAGGCGATCGCCCTCTGCCTCATCATGTTTACAAAACGCGAAAAAGGCATTGCTGCTCTGATTAACCAATACACCGTGAAGCTGTTTGAGTTGGGTGAGCAACAGCCCGAAGCCAGAGAAGCCCATCTCGTCATCCTGTCACTCAAAGAACGCGATCCCAAAAAGCTGCAAACACCTCTCCAGTCCTATTTGGCGACCCAACCCCAACCTGGAAATGCACTCGCTCAAATTCAGCTACAACTACGTCGCTACACTCAAAGCATTTCTCAGGATCAGATTCTCCACTCCTTTTTAGACGAAGCCCTGCAACGGGAACCCCAAAATCCGCTGTTGTTGTTAGCCAGAGCCACCACCTTCCCAACTGGCTCTGCAAATTACGAGAAGTTTCACCAGCAAGGCTTTGAGATCGCCCGTCGTGTGCAAGACGCAAAAGCATTACAAGCCTTTCGTGAAGAGGAGACTGTGATAAGTGCACGGATGGCACAAGAGTTTCTCCCTGATCCTGATGCGCTTGAGAATTTCGATCTGGGCGCTATGGATCGAATGCTGGAGAGCATGATCCGCAAAATGTTTGGCGGTAAAATTCCCCCCAACGAATTGAAGCGAGTCATGCCCCAACTCAAACAAATGATGATGAGCAGTATGCCCCCTGATTTTGGTGAGGATGACGAAGAGGATTTTGGCTTCCCCTTCGGCGGGTTTACGCCTCCTTCAAGCAAACCTCCCAGACGTAGACGTAGATAAACTCATCCCCTCCATCCCCCCATCCAGTCCAGACGCGACTAATCGCGTCTCTCCCACTCCCCCACTCTTCCACCCCTCCACCCATGACTTCCCCCTACGATCGCCTTGGCATCTCTCCCACCGCTACTCCGGATGAAGTGAAAGCGGCTTACCACGCTAAGCTAAAAGAGTTTCCTGCCCATCGCAATCCAGAAGAATTTAAGGCAATCCGAGCGGCCTATGACGAGATTCGGAAGGGAGGTACATCAGAAACAGATGATTTCTTTTTCCTGACTCGTCCTCTGGAAGCCACGGTTGACCCAACCGTTTTACAGCAATTGCGACAGCGGATCGTAGCCCAACTAGACGTGAGTTTAGATGAGCTAATTCGGGAAACGTTTTGAGCATACTCGGTTTGAGCATACTATCGCGGCAAGATTGTGGATGAGACATGATGGATCGGCAGGCGTTATTTGAAAAATTTCTAGACTTCCTTCAAACCAGCCCCACCCCACCTGATTATTTGGAAGCAGAACCCTCATCCATCGCCTCATTTGACCCCTATCAGATGGTGGCAGAGTGGATTGCCCTGCGCCATGAGGTCAAGCAACAGGGAAAGTTGTTGCAAGCCAGTCAAACCACCCTACAAAAAGCGGTTGAAACCCTACAGATAGAGCAAGAACGGCAGCAAGAGCTTCAGGATACTCACCAGGGAACCCCTCAGATTGAGCAGAAAGCTCTGTGGCGCGACTTACTAACCGTGGTAGACGCCCTGGATCAGGCATACACTCACTGGCAAACGCAACTTGATGAGCTGGTTGCAGCGGCACCCACGCCATCGTCTCCAAAACCCTGGTGGCAGAGATTTCAAGCTCAACCAGAGACAGATACCGACAACACTCTGCGCGATATATTGGTCAGCAACCAACAGGGAATCGACCTGATTCGGCGATCGCTTCTGGATGTTTTACGACAGCGGCAGGTGATTCCCATTGAAGCCCAGGGACAGCCCTTCAATCCTCAAATCATGTACGCTGTGGGCCGACAAGAAAGCTCAACCATTCCCGAAAACACCGTCATTCAAGAAGTCGTGCGCGGTTACAAGTGGGGCGACCAGGTCTTGCGAGAAGCACAGGTCATTGTGGCAGCAAAACTCAACCCTTAGGCTTCGACAGGCTCAGCCAAATCACGGCTCAAAACTCATCACTCATACTCAAAACTCATCACTCATACTCAAAACTCATCACTCAAAATCATGGGCAGAACAGTTGGCATTGACTTAGGAACAACCAATTCAGAAGTGGCGATCGTAGAAAACGGTCAGGCACGAGTTTTGCCAGGTGAGGATGGGGATTTGATCTTGCCCTCCTGCGTTGGCTTTAGCGATACGGGCAAACTCCTGGTGGGGCGCGATGCCTTGCGTCAATATGCAGCGGCTCCCGATCGCACGGTTCGCTCCATTAAACGGTGGATGGGCACTGACCATCAAACTACCCTGCAAGTTGGGGGAACCGAATCAAATGAAACCCGTGACTTTTTGCCCCACGAGATTTCAGCCATCATTTTACGTGCTCTTAAACAACGAGCCGAAGCCGCACTGGGAGAGGACGTAACCCAGGCGGTAATTACGGTTCCCGCTTACTTCACTGATGCCCAACGACAGGCAACTAAAACGGCTGGAGAAATTGCTGGGTTAGAGGTGTTGCAAATTATTAACGAGCCCACCGCCGCTGCTTTAGCCTATAACGTGCGATCGGAGGAAACGGAACGGGTATTGGTGTACGACCTGGGAGGCGGCACCTTTGATGTATCGGTGGTGGAGATCACCGGAGAGGTGACAGAGGTACTGGCAAGCCACGGCAACAACCAATTGGGGGGAGATGATTTCGATCGCCGCCTACAATTACATCTGGCAGAGCAGTTTCGGCAGATGCATGGAGTCGCCGTTCCCGACGATCCCGTTACTCAAGCCCGTCTGTTGCGGGCTGCCGAACACATTAAAATCACCCTCAGTGCTCACGCTTTTGCCCCAGTGCGAGAGGCGTTTTTGGGAAGCAAAGGCAAAACGGCATTGCACCTGGAAACCGAGATTGCTCGAACAGACTTTGAGAAGTTGATTCGTCCTTTATTAGATGAAACGTTGGAGGCGATCGATCGGGCTTTGAGGGATGCCAAGCTCAAACCGGACGATCTCGATCGCATTATCCTGGTGGGCGGTTCCACCCGAATTCCACTGGTGCAGCATATGGTGGAAGAACATTTGGGGCAGGCTCCAGTGGATGGTGTGCAACCCGACCTATGTGTGGCATTAGGAGCAGCTTTACAAGCTGGAGTGTTGATCGGTGAGGAGGTTGAGGCAATTTTAGTCGATGTCATTCCCCATTCCCTGGGCATTTCCGCTGCAATCACCACCCCAATGGGTATCATGCCAGGATTCTTTAGTGTCATTATTCCACGCAATAGCGTTGTCCCCGTCTCTCGTTCTGAAGTCTATTCCACGCTTAGCCCTAATCAAACAGTGGTAGAGATCGAAGTCTTTCAGGGAGAGAATGAAGTTGCCGAAGAAAACGTGCCGCTCGGTTCCTATCGAGTCGAAGGATTACCCCCTGGCCCCCCTGGTAGTATCCAGATTGAAGTCCATTTTGACTTTGATATGAATGGGATTCTCACCGTCACCACGACCGAAAAAGGTAAAGGACAACAGGGCACTCTGGTTGTGAACAATGCGGGAGTTCAACGCCTCTCCAGCCACGAACTGAAGCAAGCCAGAGCCGATTTAGAAGCTCTGTTTGACTTGCATGAGACAGGTACTACTGACACGGCTGATGCGATCGCAATGCCTCCTGAACTCGCTGCGTTGGTCGATCGCGCCCAAGAAGCGTTAGAAACTTTGGATGAGGAACAAGCCAACGAACTGCAAGAACTGCTAGATCAAATTGAGGAAGCACTGGTTGAAGGAGAAACCAGCACTGTCTCTACCCTCCAAGAAGAGCTCTCTGACTTCCTCTATTACGTCACCAATCCTCAATAGCACTTTCTATGAAATGTCCTGTTTGTCGAGCTACCTACCGAGCAACCAATGTTGGGGGTCAGAAGCCAGCAATCGGGGAAGAGAGCCCTTCTCCAGATTTCACCCCGACCCCTTTGAATTGTCGTCGCTGTGGCGTTGACCTTACCCCATTAATTCACCTGCACGATCAAGCCGTCTGGCATCACCGACAGGCCATTCAAGCCTTTCAAGCAGGCGACTACTCCGCTGCGATCGCCCAAAACAATCAAGCACTTGCCCTTCACGCCCATCAGGCTGACTTTCACGCCCTAGCCGGACAACTCTGGGCACTCCAGGGAGACTTTGCCCAGGCGATCGCAGCCTGGAAAATCGCCCACGATCTCAACCCCCAACACCTCACGACCACAACATATCTTCAGCACCTGGAAGCGATCGCTTCCAGTGCAAACCATCCCATTTAGGATCGCTATAACAATCTGAGGATTTGTAAAAAAAGGTATATAATTGAAAAACGAATGCAACCTAACTCAAGCTCCGATGACTTAAATCCGGGTGGTTGTAGAATTTCTATGCTGAAATTGTCATCATGGCAAGTGTTGAGATCCCTACAGTTTTGAAGCCAGAATTCTAGAGAACTCGCCCTAAAACTTTGTTCGATTGTTGCCAACTCTACATTAAGATGTATTAAGTTGGCACTATTGCTGTGGGCAAGACGGAGTCTTCAGGTCATGTGAGTGGCCGAGGGGTCATCCTTCTGACTGAAAGGGTGATGACTATTTCCGGTGCGGCTAGTTTCAGTGAGATCTTTGAGTGTAGAAGTCTATATTCAGGGAATTCACGAGTTGGCAACACCCCAACTCCGTTAGTAATACTTAAAGGTGGTCACCAGCGGTTTGTAGCACTTAACTTTAGAGAGCAGATATGAAAGACCTCACACGCTATCGAAATATCGGCATCTTCGCACACGTCGATGCGGGTAAAACAACCACAACTGAACGAATTCTCAAATTAACAGGCAAGATCCACAAGATTGGTGAGGTGCATGAAGGTGCTGCAACAACAGACTTCATGGAACAAGAGCAGGAACGTGGAATCACGATTCAGTCTGCTGCGACAAGCTGCTTCTGGAAAGACCACCAATTCAACATCATTGATACTCCGGGTCACGTAGACTTCACAATTGAGGTATATCGCTCTCTCAAGGTGCTTGACGGTGGCATCGGTGTTTTCTGCGGTTCAGGTGGGGTTGAACCTCAATCTGAAACCAACTGGCGGTATGCCAACGACTCCAAAGTAGCTCGGATTGTCTACATCAATAAGCTCGATCGCACCGGGGCTGATTTCTTCCGGGTTGTGAAGCAGATCAAGGATGTGCTGGCCGCGAAACCTCTCGTGATGGTACTCCCCATTGGGATTGAAGATAGCTTTACAGGAGTTGTTGATCTGCTAACCCGCAAAGCCTGGATCTGGGATGGTTCAGGTGACCCCATGAACTACGAGATCAAAGATGTTCCTGCCGACATGGTCGATCAGGTTGAAAAATACCGCGAGCAGTTGGTCGAAACAGCGGTTGAGCAAGACGATGAACTCATGGAGAAGTACCTGGAAGGGGAAGAACTCACCATTGAGGAAATCAAGCGTTGTATTCGCAAGGGCACAATCGACATGTCCTTCTTCCCTACCTACTGTGGCTCCTCCTTCAAGAATAAAGGGGTGCAGTTGGTGTTGGATGCGGTGGTTGATTACCTCCCTAACCCCACAGAAGTGAAGCCCCAGCCTGAGATGGACTTAGAGGGCAACGAAACGGGCGGTTTTGCTTATGTTGATCCTGAAAAGCCACTGCGAGCATTGGCATTCAAGATCATGGACGATCGCTACGGTGCATTAACCTTTACTCGCATCTATTCTGGAACCTTGAACAAGGGCGATACCATTCTCAACACGGCTACTGGCAAAACCGAGCGGGTTAGCCGTCTGGTTGAAATGCACGCTAACAACCGGGAAGAGATCGAATCAGCCCAAGCAGGTGACATTATTGCGATCGTGGGGATGAAGAACGTCCAAACTGGACACACCCTCTGCGATCCCAAGAACCCAGCGACGCTGGAACCCATGGTCTTCCCTGATCCTGTGATTTCGATCGCCATCAAACCTAAGACTAAGGGTGGTGATGAGAAGATGGGTCTGGCGTTGAGCAAGATGGTTCAAGAAGATCCATCCTTCCAGGTGATGACGGATGAAGAGAGCGGCGAAACCATCATTAAAGGGATGGGCGAACTGCACCTCGACATCAAGATCGATATCCTCAAGCGGACACATGGCGTGGAAGTCGAAGTGGGTAAACCCCAAGTGGCTTACCGCGAATCGATTACCAAGCACGTTGAAGATGTCTACACCCACAAGAAGCAGTCGGGTGGTTCGGGTCAATACGCTAAGATCGACTACATTGTTGAGCCAGGTGAACCGGGCACTGGATTCCAGTTTGAATCTAAAGTGGTCGGTGGTGCGGTTCCAAGAGAATACTGGCCAGCGGTCGAAAAAGGCTTGGAAACGAGCATTGTCCGTGGTGTGTTGGCTGGGTTCCCCTGTGTGGATTTGAAATTCACGTTGGTGGGCGGTGGCTTCCACCCCGTTGACTCGTCAGCGATGGCATTTGAAATCGCAGCTAAAGCGGCTTACCGTCAAAGTCTGCCAAAAGCAGGTCCTCAATTGCTAGAGCCGATCATGAATGTGGACGTGTTTACACCGGACGACTACATGGGAGACGTAATTGGTGATCTCAACCGTCGTCGCGGCATGATCAAGTCCCAGGAGAACGGTCCTATGGGTGCCCGCATCAAGGCAGATGTGCCTCTGAGTGAAATGTTTGGTTACATCAGTGACCTACGGACGATGACCTCTGGTCGGGGTCAGTTCTCGATGGAGTTCTCCCATTACTCACCTTGCCCCACCAACGTGGCAGAAGCAGTAATTAAGGAAACCAAAGAGCGTCAAGAAGCAGCCGCTAAATAGTCACCGCTTAATTTAAGAAGTCGGAGTTCTTGAAGAACTCCGACTTCTTTGCCTTCTCATTCCCAACACGTCATCTATGGAGTTAAATTCTCCACCTACAGAAATCATTCTGAGTCATCCCCGTTCGACATTAGGGCATTTGCGGTTGGATTGGAACCCTCAACCGGGTGCTCATTTGGAACTGGAGGGACAGACTTACATTGTGCTTGAGCGCAAACATCGATATTTATTGAAGTCAGGGCGTTATCAACTCCACCAAATTACGCTCTACGTTCAGCCGTCCCAGCTTCCCTCAGAAAAGCGGTTAGTCGATGGGCAGTGGATGATCGGCGACATTACCTGCCTATACAATGCCCGATCGGAGTTGCTGCGGTGTGCTGTGAATCCAGAGGGACCGTGCGATCGCTGCGTCCATTACCAATCTCTGCCACAGCCGTAAATCCTCTCTAGAGCAGAACCTGCCTGATACAATCGGGCGATCGCCACAAATCGCTAAGAATTGCTACAAATTCGATCAAACAGACAAGAGTTTTGATTATCCAATCTTCTGCAATTCTGAGATAATTTGCTCTATTCACTTGAATCAAGACAGTTATCATGACATTGCGCCAAAAACTGCACGATATCGTTAGCCAACGTCACCTACTCACCCACCCCTTCTATGTGGCGTGGACGGAAGGTCGGCTGACCCGTGAACAACTACAACACTATGCTGAACAGTACTTTCATCATGTGTTGGCATTTCCCACCTACATCAGCGCGATCCATTACAACACGCCGCATTTAGCGGTGCGTCAGGAGTTGCTGGAGAATCTAGTCAGCGAAGAGCGGGGCGAGAAAAATCACCCTGCTCTGTGGCGCAACTTTGCGATCGCCCTCGGAGCCTCTGCCGATGACCTGGAAACGACTCCTAAGTTGGAGTCTACTCAAGCGTTGATCGACACGTTTCGTCAAGTGTGCTTGCAATCTCCCTACTATGCAGGGTTAGCTGCGCTCCATGTCTACGAGTCTCAAATTCCAGACGTTGCCAAAGTTAAAATCGATGGCTTGCAACGTTTTTATGGCATGACCAATCCATCTGACTATGAGTTCTTCAGCGTGCATGAAGTGGCTGATGTCTATCATGCTGAATCAACGTTGCAACTGATTGAAGCGCATGCCACAACCGAGGCGCAACAGGCAGAAGTGGCTCAAGCCGCTGAAACCGCAGCCAATGCCCTGTGGGGATTTTTGGATGGAGTCTATGAAGCCTATTGTCAGGGGTTAGCGGCTCCTCAAGCGGCGTAAATAGATTGCGATAGGGGCGAAGCATTCAGTAGTTAAGCTGTTGATTCAACTATCAACCACTAGCCGAATGCTTCGCCCTTCAGTCTTTTTTCTCTTGAGTCCTTTATCCCTTATCCTTCATCCCTTATCCTTCATCCTTTATCCCTTATCCTTCATCCTTCATCCTTCATCCTTCATCCCTTATCCTTCATCCTTTATCCCTTATCCTTCATCCTTTATCCCTTATCCTTCATTCTTTATCCCTTATCCTTCATCCTTCTTTCTTCCCTCTTCCTGTTTGAGGTGGCGGTCAATTAGGGTAGGAATCGCGTCCGGAGAGATGCCACTATACCGAGTTTTGTCGGGCATGATGATATTGGGTCCAGCTTTGCAACGTTTCATGCAGCCCGTTCCTTTGATCGTGACCTGATCGGTGAGTTGGCGATCGCGCAGTTCCTTCTGTAACGCTTCGGTAATTGCCGTCCCACCCCGTCTGCAACAATCAGATTTTTGACAGACCAAGATTTTGGCTTTGGTGGCAGGAGTTTCAGCCAGTTCAGTCGTAGCGACAGGTTGATCTAGCCGAGCCGACATTAAACTCGTCGGCGACAGGGGCGTTCCGGGTGTAGTCGTTGTCACCTGATATGCCTTTAACTTAGGTTCACAGCGATCGCCCTTCTGATAACCCGATACTCTGATCCATTCGCCAGGAGTTAGCGATCGCCACAGGGTAGAGCGCAACTCTTTGTCAATTTTGATGGTGTATTCACCTGTCACAGTTGCCAACCGCAAATATTTAAGCTTGTAGCTCTCCTTGGCAGCAAAGCCTAAAAATCGTCCTTCTAACGTGAAATCGGTCACTGCCTCAAATTTGTGTTTGCTCATAATGACAACTAAACGGGGTGAATTACAGAACCTGATCAAGAATTGGAAGTTGAGTGAATGGTTGGAAGCTGAAGGATAGAGTGTTTGCAAATTGTTTGTGAACAAGGGAGTTGGAGGTTTGCTCCTGCATCCCGTTCATATTTCAGTTGGGATGGCTATAGAAGATGCTGTTAACCTGTGCTGAGGTGAGCCGCATTAAAGGCAGGTTTTAAGCTATGGCTGTAGCTACATTTGATGGGACGGAGATGATGGGGCGGAGGCAAGTCAGGAAGCTCCTCCAGAATCAATATTTGAGCCATTGCGGTTGTCCTAAGCTTTCTGACTGAAGCTATATTTCTAGCAAGTTCGGTTGATCGAATGAGTAGCGTAGCTAAACAACTTTATAAAAAATAACTTTGCAGGAAGTTAAACGCTTCTCAGGCTCTAGCGGCATCCATTGCTTTACCAACACCGATTTAACCAATCAATTAACTGTGAGCGTGAAGCATTGAGTTGAAAGGTAATGCTCCACAGTTGGGATGCTGCCAAGGGACTATTAATTTCTGCCCAGAGGCTACCATCTTGTAGACAAGTGCAGGGAATGCCGAGTTCTTGCAAACGGTAATAGACTTGCCAGCGATCGCATATAGGAATTTCAATCAACTGGGAAGAAAGGGAAGCAGAGAGAGTTCGATCCATAGATTCAGAGTGACCAGCCAATTAAATTAATCGTTGGTTGTGGGAAATCCGACACGAAGAGAAGAACAGGCGCACAGATCTGTAATCCCAGACTTCGATGGATTCCACTAGCCGAATCATGAACAGATCTGGGAAACAGGCTTCTTTATTGAGAACTATAGTCAACAAGTGCTATTTAAAAGATATTCCAGAACGGGGCTATTTGCAAACAATTCTCATTTAGAATTCACACTATCATCTTCAGATGAAGTTAGAGTCAGCAGTTGAACATTGAGAAACAGCACGAATTCTCCAACCGTTGACAGCGGGTAGTTCAACAGTGGGTCGCTGATATCGATGCCAAAAGAGTGCCAAAAATCTTCACAAAATGCCATCTCCCAATCAGCCCAGCAAACCTCAAACCAGTGCAAGTCTTCAACCAGGCGATCGCTAGCAATGACACGGGCAAACTGAATCCCGGAGTAGTGTTGCAAGTGAGTGTAGGCAAAGGTTGCAACAGCAGGAGTCACTCCCATGGGTTGACAAAACGCCTGAAACCATTGCTCCTGGGTCATCGCTGGACGCTGACTCAACGATTGGTTAACCAGTCGCCGTGCTACAAGGTCAGGACTCAGAATCCCGTAAGTCTGAACACTGTGAAAAAGATTCCTGAGCCTACGCCACATAGTTTAGAAGCCTCATAGCAGCCTCACTGGTGAGACTTCCCCAGTATGCCCATCCTGTTGATTGGATATGCTTTCAAAAATTTAAAATTTTTCGTACATCAGGGATTATCCAGCGATCGCCCGTGTCATGCGTCATGCTGACCATCCTGAATGGCTACAGCCATATACCTGCGTTGATACAACCGTCAATCACCTGAAGCAACGTGAATTGAATATATAGCAGTACTTACTAAGGTTAGAACGGGGTGCAGGGGTGGAACCCCTTTCAAAACTTATTTTTTGCTGTACTAGGCTATAATAAGCAGCTTCCTTGCTGTACGGGTTTGGCAATGCCAACCCCCTCCAGAAAAATTGCACTTTATTAATCCATAATCCTAAGCCAGGTTCATTGTCACTGAAACCCTTTACCCCCGAATCAGGTGCTGGAGGGTATCGATAAACCCCGGATAGGAGACAGCAGCAGCTTCAGCCCGATTGATTGTCGTTGTGCCTTGAGCCGTCAGAGCGGCGATCGCCAGACTCATGGCAATGCGATGATCGGTAAAGCTATCTACCTCGGCTCCTCGAAGTTGGGTTCCGCCCGTGATTTCTAGACCATCCGGCAATTCCGTGATGTTGGCCCCCATCCGGTTGAGTTGAGTTGCCATCACGGCGAGGCGATCGCTCTCTTTAACTCGCAACTCAGCCGCATCACGAATCACCGTTGTGCCTTTGGCATGAGCAGCAGCGACTGCCAGAATAGGAATCTCGTCAATCAAGCGAGGAATCAACTCTCCAGCGATTGTGCAGGCTTTCAAGACACTGTGACGTACCCGCACATCCGCAACGGGTTCCCCAGCCACCTCCCGCTGGTTTTCAAGCGTGATGTCTGCCTCCATCTGCATCAGCGCATCCAATACCCCGGTTCGTGTGGGGTTCACGCCGACATTTTGCACCACCAATTCAGACCCCGGAACGATCGCCCCTGCGACCAACCAGAATGCGGCTGAACTGATATCACCGGGAACGATGACCGTCTGTCCTTGTAAGCGAGCCAGACCTGTCACCGTGGCACTGGTAGTTTCAGGATCAATGGCGATCGCGGCTCCAAACGCTTTTAACATGCGCTCACTGTGATCACGAGATAGAACGGGTTCTGTCACCGTTGTTTGCCCTTCAGTCATCAGTCCTGCCAACAAAATGCAAGATTTGACCTGAGCAGAGGCGATCGGAGAGTGATAATGAATGGGCTTGAGCGATTGCCCTTGAACAGCAATTGGAGCGAATCCACCCTGGCGATGCCAAATTGCTGCTCCCATTTGTTGTAAAGGTTGAATCACACGGGACATGGGGCGCGATCGCAACGAGTCATCCCCTGTCACCGTGAAAAAACGTCCTGGATGAGATGCCAAAATCCCTAACATCAGCCGCATGGTCGTGCCTGAGTTCCCGGCGTTCAGCACATCGGCAGGTTCCTGGAGTTGCCCCAAACCAATTCCCTGGATTGTGACCAATTCCGTATTGAGGTCTGAAATTTGGGCACCCATTGCCCGAAAACATGCCGCTGTACTACGGGGATCTTCGCCCAACAACAGCCCTTGAATTTTAGTTTCACCCTCTGCCAGGGCACCCAACATCAACGCCCGGTGAGAAATTGATTTATCACCCGGAATCTGCACCAACCCCTGTAGAGCTACCCCCGATGCAGGCGAGTGAATTTTTAGCAAATCATGCTGTTTAGTTGTCTCCAGGACAATAGTACCGTTTGGCATTGGGATACACTATGAATGCGGCGTTAAGTCATCCTACCGCATTCCCTCCCCCACAAACCCATGCTGACTCATCACTGCAAGCCTGTCTGCCTCTCTCTCATGGCGTTTGATATCCCTGTTTGGTCAGCGGTAGAAACGGCTGCAACGCTCTATCAACGTGATAGCGATCGCTTCCATTTGTTGCTGACAGAGCCGTTGATTCAGGAATCGCCCCATCTCAGAGAAACGCCAGAACCATCCTCTGAAACTCCCCGATTGCTATGGTTGGAATTTTCCCCCAATCGAGTGATTATGACCATGCAGGGAAACGGCAAGTTTAGCTATCGCCACATTTGGCAACGGGGCGTATACGGGATCAGTCGCTATTGGCTGCAAGGCGATGATGCCATCGGCAGTGAGCAGATGCAGTTACAAAATTACACCCGCAGCCTTGACCTCAAAGGGGAATCTATGTCAGAGGGATTTTTACCCCATCATCTGCGCCTGGAATATGAGTTGTGGTCAGGTCGCGTGCGGTTTGGTCACTATGTCTTGAATTTAGATATTCATCATTAAGCGATCGCCGAAGTTTGCAATGCCTGTTTGACCAAAGCTGGAATCTGTGAGGGGCGATCGGCAACTGGAACCTGCGCTTGAATAAAGGCAGCTATTTTGCTGTCAGCATCACCAATGCGCGTGTTCGAGAGTTGGAATCCAGCGATCGCCTCGGTGTAGCCCAAAAATTCTTTAGGGGCATTGCGCCCAGCAATGTAAGCAATCACAGGCTTATCAATCGCTTCAGCAATGTATCGGGCTGCAACTTCTTCGCCATCTCCACCAACGCCACCTAACAAAACAATTACCTCGGTTTTGTCGTCTTCCTCCAGGATCTGGAGCCACTGTTGAAACGAAGAACCCACCACGCGATCGCCCCCGACTCCAACCGCGATGGATTGCCCAAACCCAGCACGGGTCAACTCCAGAGCGACCTCGTGGGTCAGCGTGCCACTGCGACTGATCAGCCCTACGGAACCGGGCATATAGAAGTCGGTGGGATGGGTGCCCAACAAAATTTCTCCAGGAACGATGACTCCAGCGGAGTTTGGACCCACCACCAGGGTTTCAGTTGACTCAGCTTTACGAATCAGCCGCACCATATCCAACGGGGGCACACCTTCCGTCATCAGAATGATCTGACGAATCCCGGCTGCGATCGCCTCCAGGGCAGCATCCAAAACGGAGTAAGGGGGCACAAAAATAACGGTCGTATCCACCATCCCCACCTGAAACAGGGCCTGTTCAACCATGTCAAATACGGGAATGCCTTGATGTTTTTCGCCACCATATCCCGGTGAGATACCCGCGACGATTTGAGTGCCATAGGCTTGCATCAACGGCGCGTAGGTTGCTCCGATGGGTTCGGTAATCCCCTGAATCAGTACTTTGCTGTCTGTGGTGAAATTCATGAATAGCTTTATGCAGTTGTACGGGCTTGATGTGTGTATGGGCTTGATGTGTGTGGGCTTGACTTACGTGCATTCGACTGATGTACAGGTCATGTGCGAGATTGACTCAGCAAAACGACCTGAGCGATCGCCTCATCCAAGCTTTGTACCAGTGGCACATCGACCGCTGCCAAAATTTCTCTAGCCTGTTCTAATTCCTTACCGACCAATCGCACGACCATAGGGGGTACAGAGTGACCATAAGCCCGTCGCTCCACGTAATTAGCAACCACAGTAGCAATTTGGCGACAGGAAATCGTGTTGGTAAGAACATTAATCAAAACAGCTTTGATGCCTCGACCTTGCAACATCAGCTCTAGTCCTTGTGCAACCCGCTCAGGCAGGCTACTTGCCAGCGCATTAAACTGAGACTCATCCCCCACATTCAGGAGATTCGCTACTTTTCCACCAGCGGCTGTGACTAAATCGAGCGTCGCCAGGGCTAACCCCATCCCACTACAGAGAGTCGCGATCACACCCTCCAGTTCTAACAGGTGTAAGCCCGACGAAGCGGCGATTGTGACGCGATTTTGGTGACCTATTGTTTTCGGTTGTAGGGCAGCGAGATCAGCATGTCGCCCCAGGGCTGCATCGTTAACGATGATCTTGCCATCGAGTGCCATCAACTCACCCGCAGGGCTGACCGCCAGAGGATTGATCTCAACTAGATCCAGATCATTCTGGACAAACAGGCGATACATCTTTTCGAGAAGCTGACTCACCGATTCAATCAGTTGCCCCGTTAGCCCCATCTTGAGAGCCAGACGACGCGCATAAAAGAGCGAGAATTCCTGATCGACCACAACCTGCTGCATCTGTTGAATCACCGACTCCAGGTCAATGCCACCCACTTGCGAGCCTAACAACACAGGACGACGGGTCGATTGGCTAATGGCGATCGCCAAATACAACTCTCGATCAGACTCATACTTCGCTTCTGCCAACAACACCTCTGGATATTGCCCCACAATTGGCAGGTTAAAAATGGCTTGAGCGGCTGCAACGGCATCAATCGTATTGGCAACAAAGCGAATTCCCCCTGCTTTGCCACGCCCTCCTGTATAGACCTGTGACTTGAGAACGACGGGATAGGGAATTTTTAGCCCCTTTAAATCTTTGGGGTGATCAATGCGTTGAGAGGGCAACACCGGAATACCCATCTCATTGAACAACTCTTTAGCTTGATACTCCAGTAGATCCATGACCTGCACCCTAGGCTTGTTTGTGGTACTTCCAGTCTTGCGCGACGCGATGAATTGCGTAGAACCGTTGCCAGAACAAATCGGTCATACGGGTGGGCAAGAGCTTGGTCATAAGGAAAATAAGGATATTACCACCAGTTGCCGCGATATAGCGAGGGTGGGGACGGCGATCGCTCAATGCCCTGACAATCACCTCCGCCACCCGTTCAGACGACCAGGCTTGCCGATCAACCTGCTGTTGTAAGCCTTCAAGGTTCTCATAGGCAGCACGATAGGGCGTATTGAGTGGGTCAACCTCCATGGCATCTACCCCTTGTTTGACCACATCAAAAAACTCTGTCCTCACAGGACCAGGCTCCACCACCACCACCCGAATATTGAATGGAGCAAGCTCCATCCGCAGGGCATCGCTCAACCCCTCAAGGGCGAACTTAGAAGCACTATACAATCCTCCAAAGGGAAACGCCATCCGCCCCCCCAGGGAACTGATGTTAACGATGCGTCCGCCTCCCTGGGCACGCATCCCAGGAATCAGCGATTGAATCAGGGCGATCGCCCCAATCACATTCACCGCAAACTGGTTTTGCACCCGATCCGTCGCAATTAGCTCTACAGCCCCCATCTGACCGTAACCTGCATTATTGACCAACGCATCCACTCGACCAAACCGCTCTAAAACGGCTTGAGATAGGGCTGTCACCTGCTCTGGTTGCGACATATCGGTTGGCACTGCCAACACATCTGCGCCGAATTGGCGACAGGCTTGTGCCACTTCATCTAGTTTTTGAGTGTTGCGGGCGGCCAATGCCAGACGAATGCCAGAATAACGGTGAGCTAATAGTCGGGCGAGAGCCGCGCCAATTCCAGTAGAGGCACCTGTGATTAAGATGACCTGTTCAGTAAGAGGGTGAGACATTGTAAAGCGTTTTAGTAAAGCGAGAACAAAGACACAGAGTGACTTAGATAGCAGCTAAGCCACCCTAGAATCGCCTATAACAAAGCTGGCGAGCAGAAATCGGAACTTTAAATATATCGAGAATTTGCAAGATGACATCTTATATCTACTTACATGGGTTTGCATCTAGCCCAAGATCTGCAAAAGCTCGTGACCTGGGCGATCGCTTTCGCTCTCTGAGTATTCCCTTAGTCATTCCTGATCTCAACCAGGGTGACTTCTCCCATTTGACGATTACTCGCCAACTTCAGCAAGTGCAGGGTGACTTTCCACCCTCCCCCACACCCGTTACGCTGATTGGCTCCAGTCTGGGTGGCTTGACCGCTGCCTGGTTAGCTGAGAAAGATGTTCAGGTGCAGCGGCTTGTGTTGCTTGCCCCAGCCTTTAGTTTTTTAAGCTACTGGTTGCCCAAACTCAGTATTGAGCAGCTTGATCACTGGCAAACGGAGCAGTTTTTATCGGTATATCACTACGCTGAGGGGCGATCGCTGCCGTTACATTATGAATTCGTGCAAGATGCCATGCAATATCACGATGATGAATTGCAGCGTAGTATCCCCACGTTGATTCTTCACGGAAAGCAGGATGAGGTGATTCCTGTTCAAGCCAGCCGAGACTATGCCCAGTCTCGCCCCTGGGTAAAGCTCATTGAACTGGACAGCGATCATGCTCTGGGCACGGTGAAGGACGAGATCTGGCAGGCAATTTGCGAGTTTTGTGAGCTGGATAACCCGAAGGAGTGAGCATGTTAGGAGCGATCGCCGGAGACATGATTGGCTCGGTATATGAGTTTGACAATTGCCGTCGCAAAGACTTTCCGCTCTTTAGCCCAGATAGCACTTTTACAGACGACTCGATTCTGACGGTTGCAGTTGCAGATGTTGTGCAGCAAGGGGGCGACTACGTCACTCAGTTCAAGCAATACTACCAACGCTATCCCAATCCGATGGGCAGCTACGGAGCCAGATTTATCCAGTGGGCAATCTCTGCTAACCCACAGCCTTACAACAGTTGGGGCAATGGCTCAGCCATGCGGGTCAGTCCCATCGGGTTTGCCTACTCTGACCTGGAAAGGGTATTGCAAGAAGCAAAACGCAGTGCCGCAGTCACCCACAACCATGCAGAAGGCATCAAAGGGGCACAAGCCACAGCTGCGGCTATTTTTTTGGGACGAACCGGACACAGCAAAGCCGAGATTCGCTCGTATGTTGAGACGACCTTTGGCTACGATTTAAGCCGGACACTCAATGACATTCGTCCGGTTTATGAGTTCAACGAGTCCTGTCAGGGAACCGTACCAGAGGCCATCATCGCCTTTCTAGAATCGACCGACTTTGAGGATGCCATTCGCAATGCTGTATCGCTGGGGGGAGACAGCGACACATTGACCTGCATCACCGGAGGCATCGCCGAGGCATTTTATGGAGGAGTACCAGAGGCGATCGCCCAAACGGTTTTGGAACGGCTTGATCCGCCTTTGCGTTACATCACTGAAACCTTTATGTCATTAATTACACTATCTGAGACAAACTAGCCCCACATCTCCAACAAAACGACGTCTGGGTAGATATAGCAGTCTTATCTGATGTGTGAAAAAGGTAACGAAGAGAAAGATGAGAAAAACCTGAGGATTTTCAGTAATTTTCTCAGAAAACTACCTTTAATTAATCACTTCATAATCTTTGCCTTCTAGACTAAGCCGTGTTGTTCAATTCCTCAAACCGATCCTGTCATGCCGAAGAGACTCAATAACTGGGGAGACAGTGTAGATCCCGATAACGATATTTACAATACCTCCGATAATGATTCATTTAGTGATGTTTTGAATCGTGCTCGCCTGAGTCGTCGAGGTTTTCTGAAAGGTAGCTCGTCCTTCGCGGCTGCCTCTATGTTAGGCATGGGGTTGGCTTTCCTGGCAGATGCTGTGAATCCCGAAGGTCAAGTTGCTACAGCAACTTCCCGTCCCAATCTCAGCTTCAGACCTATCTCAAAAAGCATTGCCGATACGCTGACAGTTCCCGAAGGCTATACCGCCTCCGTTCTGATCGCGACTGGCGATCCGCTCAAGAGTAACGTTACTCCCTACAAAAACGACGGCACAGACAACGATTTCGATGTCCGTGTGGGTGACCACCATGATGGGATGCATTACTTTGGGTTGAACCAGCCTGGAAACGGTTGGGATCCAAATAACTCTAATCGTGCTCTGCTCTGCGTCAACCATGAAGTTTGCGAAGACCTCGGTTTCGTACATCCAAATGGTCCAACCGATTACGGTACCGATAGCACTGCTGCCCGCCCAACAATTGAAATCGACAAAGAAGTTGCAGCGCATGGCGTAACAGTTGTTGAAATTGCTAAGCAAGGTTCTACTTATCAGGTAAACCGCAATTCCCGCTACAACCGTCGTGTTACAGCGGCTACCCCCTGTGAAATCTCTGGGCCTGCTCGCCGTAGCTCCATGATGGCGACAGCCTTTTCCCCTAGAGGTGAGCAAACACGGGGCACCCTGAACAACTGCGCTCATGGCTACACCCCCTGGGGCACCTACCTCACCTGTGAGGAGAACTGGGCAGGCTATTTCCATCGTCGGGAAGAAGATACAGCTCGCACAGCGAAAGAAGTGGCATCCTTTAAGCGGTATGGTGTTGGTAATGCTACTTCGGGTCGCTACAACTGGTCACGGGCTGGCGCACCGGACAACACTGACCTTTACCGTCGTTGGGATGCAAGCAAGACGGGTAACAGTGCAAACCAGGATTTCCGCAATGTAGCCAATACCTTTGGTTGGGTTGTTGAAATTGATCCCTTTAACCCCAATGCAGCACCCAAAAAGCGGACAGCCATTGGCCGCTTTGCCCATGAAGGTTGCTGGGCTGCTCCTGCTGTTGCGGGTCAACCCCTTGTCTTCTATTCCGGAGACGACGCTCGCAACGAATACATCTACAAGTTTGTTTCCAATGAAGCATGGAATCCCAGAGATGCAAGACGGGGCATGGCTGCCGGAGACAAGTACCTGGATTCTGGTGTCCTCTATGCCGCGAAGTTTAACGATGATGGGACAGGGGAATGGTTGCCACTGACTCTAAGCAATCCCAGCATTGCCAACTACGCTGATTATGCCTTTGCAGATGAAGCAGATGTATTAATCAATGCTCGCCTGGCTGCTGATGCAGTTGGCGCAACAAAGATGGATCGCCCAGAGTGGGGTGGGGTCAATCCGGTCAATGGGGATGTTTACATGACCATGACCAACAGTGTATCTGGCAGCAGTGGACGGGGTTCAAAGACACCTCTCGATGCGGCTAACCCTCGTTACTACGCGGATGAGAAAAACTCCAGAGTCAGTCAGGGTAACGTCAACGGTCATATCATTCGTTGGCGTGAGGCAGGTGGCAACCACACCGCTAGAACGTTCAACTGGGATATTTATCTCTTTGGGGCTCAGGCGGATGCTGGATCCGACGTCAACCTGTCTGGTCTGACAAATGAAAATGATTTTTCTAGCCCAGATGGTCTTTGGTTCAGCACGGCTGTTCCAGGATTGTTGTGGATCCAAACCGATGATGGGGCTTACACCGATGTAACCAACTGTATGATGCTGGCAGCACTGCCAGGAGCAGTGGGTGATGGTGGTGCCAAGATGGTCACGAGTAAGGCAGTACCGAGCAATGGGGATGCTGACCAGACAGTGAGAACCTATGTGGGGCAATCTGTTACTCCAATGACCCTGAGCCGCTTTTTGGTAGGCCCTCGTGATTGTGAGATCACGGGGATTACTGAATCGCCAGATGGTAAGACTATCTTTGTCAATATTCAGCACCCTGGCGAAAATAGCGATTCGGTGACTGATCCCGCTCAGTTTACCAGTCATTGGCCTGACGGTGGCACCGCTCGCCCTCGTTCGGCAACGGTAGTCATCACCCGCAATGATGGTGGCCGGATTGCAATCTAAGCTGTTTCAGGCTGAAGTTTAGTGATCTGAGATAGGCTCGACCGAGGTCGAGCCTTTTTGCTGGCGATCGCTTCTGCGCCCCATCGAATGTGGCTACGGCTATAATCGGCAAGTTTGCTGATCTGAGTACTGCTATTCACAGATAGGATTCGGAAATAAAACCCCTGCACTCCAAATTTCCACCCTTATCTATGACGAGTTGTACTTAGTGTTTCTTAACCTTCGGTCAGCACTTCTTTACAAAAGAAAGACGGCTAAATTCTTGAATTTCATCAACTTTTGACAAAAAGCGTCCCGTTATTAGGTATATTTACTTGTCATACGATTAACTTTCCCTAAGCTAGAGTCACCCTAGTTTGTAGTTTCTTATACTATAATTAAAGAAATGACAAACTTTCGTGATTTCCTTTGGTTAACGTGTGGTTCAGTAGGTACGACTTACTGACGGCAACTTACGTAAATGTAATTTAGTGAGTACGAGTTATTCCTGAGTTGTGTTAGACGCAGTGCAAATGGGGAATCTTCTTGGGAGCCGATCAGTTCCCGATGTTTAAGATTTCTGAGCGATTTAGTTCAAGTTACACGCTGGCAGATGGTAGTCATCCAACTGGAAAACGATTGCCGCCCTGCTGGCAGCAGTTCCGACCTGTTGAGACAACTACTAGTGCGTGAGAGAGGCAGACAACAGCGTGAGCCAAGATACATGGAGCCAGATGCGGCACTATAATGCGGCAGCGATCGCCCAACACTATCGCTATCGCCCCTGGAGAGCACTGTGGCGTGCATTCAGGATAGTCTGGTTATTCGCCATTTTTGTCATCGGGTTGAAGTGGGATGAGTGGCAAGGTCAGAGCAACGCTTATAAAACGACTCGTGCCGTTCAACTGCGAAAGACCTTAACCCAACTTGGACCCACCTTTATCAAAGTAGGGCAAGCTCTTTCAACTCGCCCCGATTTAATTCGCAAAGACTTTTTAGAGGAGTTGGTCAAGCTACAAGACCAGCTTCCACCATTTCCCACACCGCATGCGATCGCCATTATCGAAACCGAGCTTGATCGCTCCATTGACGAGATTTTTAGTTATTTCTCGCCGTCTCCTGTAGCGGCGGCTAGCCTGGGGCAGGTCTATCAGGCAAAGCTCCGCACAGGGGAAGAGGTTGCTGTTAAGGTGCAGCGCCCTCATCTCCGCCCTAACATCACCTTAGATCTGTATTTAATGCGTTGGGCAGCTACGTGGATTGCTCCGTGGCTCCCGCTCAACCTGGGTCACGATCTGACCCTGATTGTGGATGAATTTGGCACCAAACTTTTTGAAGAGATTGATTATCTCAATGAAGGGCGCAATGCCGAAAAGTTTGCAGCAAATTTTCAAGACGATCCAACCGTCAAAGTTCCCTCCATCTATTGGCGATACAGCAGTTCTCATGTGCTGACGCTGGAGTGGATCAACGGCTTTAAGCTGACCGATACGCAGCGCGTGAAAGAAGCCGGATTGAATACCAATTCGTTGATTGAGATTGGTGTTCGTTCTGGGTTGCGCCAGTTGCTAGAGTTTGGCTTCTTTCATGCCGACCCCCACCCCGGCAACCTATTTGCTATGCCCGATGGGCGCATGGCATACATTGATTTTGGCATGATGGATCAACTCAGTCAGGATACCAAAGAGACACTGGTTGACTCCGTGGTACACCTGATTAATCGCGATTACAACGAACTTGCCAAAGACTTCGTCAAGTTAGGCTTTCTGACCCCTGAAACCGACATTAACCCCATCATTCCGGCGTTAGAGTCCGTCTTGGGAAATGCGATCGGGGAAAGTGTTGGGGATTTCAACTTCAAAACCATCACCGATCAATTCTCAGAATTGATGTTCGATTATCCCTTCCGCGTACCGGCTAAGTTTGCACTGATCATTCGATCGCTCGTCACTCAAGAAGGGTTAGCTCTCAGCCTCAACCCCAACTTTAAGATTGTTGAGATTGCCTATCCCTATGTGGCACAGCGGCTCTTAACGGGGGAATCACCTGAATTGCGCCGACGATTGATCGAGGTGCTATTCAAAGATGGCAAGTTCCAGTGGCAGCGATTAGAAAACTTGATTGCGATCGCCCGCTCCAACAACGAAAACTTCGACATTCTGCCAACCGCTCAGTTAGGTCTGCAATATCTGCTGTCCGATGAGGGACGTTTCCTGCAACGACAGGTCATCCTGGCACTGGTAGAAGACGATCGCCTCCATACCGAAGAGGTTCAACGCCTGTGGAATCTCATCAAAGATGACCTCAAGCCCTCTCGGCTAATGCATGCGGCGTTGGGTGCGTTAGCGGACTTCTCAGCGGAGGGTGCAGCGGCTTTGTTGCCGTCGGTAGCGATGTTCCCGCTGTTTCAGAGCCAGAAATTTCAGGACTCTAAAACCAACTAGCGATCGCGTTTAGAACCAAATCATTAGACAATATGAGGATGTGTAACGTTTAGTTAGGAAATCGTTGTGCCCTACTATTATCCTGATCCTCCCTATTTTCTAATGGTCTTTGGTCTGCTGATCGCTGGCACATCGGGCATTGCGTTTAATGCAACCTTAAAGCAAGCGGTGCAAGCCTGGGCAAAAAATCGCTCGACTCGCACGCTCGCCAACTTAAAAGGACCGCAACTCTTAATTCCCTTTTTAGGAATCTCCCTGGGCATCGGCTTCTTTCTCTCCGCTGGACTCCAAATTTTCGGCTTCCCCGACAAACTGGCGATTGGATCTGCCGTTCCCCTCACCATCTTTACAAGTTGGCTGGTTTGGTGGCAGTTAGGCAAAATCCTGATCCAACTTGAGCGGGGTGGTTCACAGGCGATCGACTTGGATTCCTGGGGATAGAGTGTAACGCTGAAGGATAAAGGATGAGGGATGAAGGATAAAGAGGATAGCTGTAGCCACTTTTGATGGGGCAGAGATGAGTCGGGCAGCTTCCCCAGAATCAGTGTTTGAGCCATTGTCTTTGTCCTAAGCTCTCTGACCAAAACTACAATTCAACCTCAATCCGATTTAAGAGCTCGACGAATGAATTTGTAGCTATCAGAGCTAAGTCCGCCGACGCGGACTACGGAAAATCAAGGTTTGACGAACCGACGCAAGTCGGTTTTGCTCTCATAGCGGCGGTTAAAACCGCCGAAATCCTTATCCCGAATTCACGTTAAGTAGGTCAGTCCTATCTCTAATCCTTTATCCCTCATCCTTTATCCTTCCTAATACATCACTGGATTGTTAGGGTCAGGCGCAAAGGCTAACCACAACGGAAATTGCAGCAACGATAAGTTAATTAACTCTTCTGACTCATCCATGATGATCAGCGGTAGCTGTTTTTGCTTCACCAGGCGATCGGCACGTTGTGCCAATGGCTCTGGAGCTTCAAACAAAACCACTCCCTGGTCTGCACCAAAATCAGCCCGTGAGATACCGAGACAATCCTGCAAGCCCCGTCGCCATTCACCGAGCCGTTCAGGGGAATCTGCCAGAATCAGCGTACGAGCGCGATCGCCATACAAATCTCGTAGCACGGAAATCACCGCCGATGCAATCAAAATATTTTGCAGGCGCGACCCCATCGATCGCAGTGCGCCACGTCCCCCTTGTGTAAAGAACCAATTGGACACCCGCTCAGCATGGACGGGTTCAAAGGTGCGGCGGAGTTGCCAGGGTGGACCGTAGTAATCGGGAGAATTGCGATATTGGTCGAGCGATCGCCGAATCCGTTTGGTCTGCTCCTCAAACGTCTGCTCAGCAAATTGAGGGGTCACTGGAGCCGAGGTAGAACGGCTTGCTTCCTGAGGTTCATTTGCTGCGGCACGTCGGGGAGCTTCTGCCTTGGGGGCTAGCTGCAATTGCTCGGCAGCTGTTGCCAGATCTTGCAAACTGCCCACCAGATAGTCCTTAAAGCCCTGCACGCGAATGGCTAGATCTTGCGAAGAGCCAGCGAAGGTAGTCCGCATCTCAGCCCGAATGCGTTCCTGGCGACGTTCAAGCTGTTCTACCGAAATTTGTAGCGTCTGCTTGCGTTGTTCCAGTTCACTTAATCCGTCCTTGACCAACCGCCCGATCGCCATCTGCGCTTCAGTTACTTGCTGCCGCATCATGGTGTTGTAGGACGTTTGCAACGTGGCGATCTCTTGCTTGAGTCGCTGTTCTTCCCGCCGCAACTCTGCCACTCGTTGTTCTAAACTCTCAAGCTCATTGCTAGGGGTTGACCCACTGGAGGACTGAGCCGAAAAATTAATCCCTCCTGTGCCACTCGACCCACCAGAATACGTCGATTTTGGAGGAATTGCCCCAAGTGGCTCTGAGGGATTTGGGAGATTTAAGGGGGTTAGGGGTTCAGAATTCGTCGATTGCTCTGAGTAATCCGATTCGTCAGGCAGCATGGGCAAAACTCGTGTCAAAGAATTTAAGCGTCTTCAGGCAAAGCATTTATAAGCTTGGGCAGCGTTGCTCCAGGCATTGTCTCAATACTTTGGGGTCAAACAAAATGGGCAAAAAGTGAATGCTTTTGACCTCTTTGAAATAAAACAAGATGGGCACAGGCGACCAGAAAATTCGCCAGTTTTGCCACTCTTGATAGGGAAAGCGGCGAATCAGGGTTTCACCTCTAAAGACGTCTAGAGCCGTTGGTGTAAAGATCAGCCGTAATGTCACCGCTTGAAACAGAAGAAACACCGCAAAGAGGGCGATCGCACCCCCCACCCAGGGTTGCCACAAAAACACCAGAACCCCAATCACAACTAAAGCAAGGGGCAGATTGTAGCTGGGGGCAAGTTGTACGCTCTCTGAAACAGAAGTTGAAGTAGAGGTTGTAGTCACGATCACTAACCTTTTAGCAAACAGCAGAACGTCACTCCCATTCTATAGCAACAGTCCTGTTGGTTAAGACAGAGCCGAGGAGGTAATGAAAGTGGGTTTAGTTTCACAGAACTAATCTGACTAGAGGCTAAAGCCCCCCCGACCCGGTCCCTGGAACATCAGCCAGGACAGGAAGAAATTGGTCACAAAAATGGTTAACAAAGCTGTGACGACAGCCGTTGTTGTGGATTGACCGACTCCTTTTGCCCCCCCAGTTGTCGTTAACCCCCAACTCGACCCGATGACTGCGATCAACGCTCCAAACACAACTCCTTTAATGCAACCGCTGATGAGATCCCAGACGCTGAGGAAGGTTCGGGCTGAGTCGAGAAATACGGTTTGAGAGATGCCATAGAGTGTGTCAGCAATCAGCACCCCACCTGCCATGCCTGTAACAAACGACAGAATCGTGAGAATCGGCAACATCGCACAGCAGGCGATCACTCTGGGAATGACCAGGTAATCAATCGGGTCAGTCTTCAGCATTTGCAAGGCATCAATCTGCTCGGTCACTTGCATCGTGCCCAACTCCGCCGCAAACGCTGACCCGACTCGTCCTGTCACGATGACAGCGGTTAATACTGGGGCAAGTTCTCGTGCGAGTGCCAGTGCTAAAACGCCACCCACAGCAGTTCCGGCTCCTAAATTGATAAACTCGCGGGAAACCTGAATGGTAAACACCATACCCACAGTAGCGGCTGTTAACAGCGCAATGAGTAACGAGCCTGGGCCCACCAACGCCATCTGCTCCAGAGTATTACGCCGATGAAGCTTTCCTCGGAGGACATGAACAAGGACCTGCCCGCCCAGCAAGATTGCAGCGAGTAATCGCTGGGTCCATATGGCTAATCCACCTACACTTTTGACTTCACTCAACGGTCAGACACCTACATGCAACTCTTCTGCCTCCTAACGATAGCGGATGCTGAGTGTAAAAAGATGATTTCGTAAGGAAGAAATTGTGGCAAACGGTGACCTTTGATACAGTCCATGCCAGATCTCAAGAATTATTCATATGTCTTCAACAAGCTTTTTAATATCAATTTAAGATTTCTGACATTCTGTCCACGCTACCGCGATCGCCCTCTATTGTAGTAATTCAGAATCATCTATCCAGATGCGACTTCGGTTGCTCCAGCCAAGCCCTTATGAGCCTACTGCCCAACCTCCTGCGATCGCTCCTGATTACCGGAATCTTTAGCTTCCTGGCACCTGCTCTGCTAGTGGGTCTGCTTTGGGGAGGCATTTCTCTCATGGGTTACGTTCCCGGTTTAGAAACCGTTAGCCGTATGGGGAGTGCTCAAGTGGCCCATGTCTTGAATGTATTTGGCAGTGGTAGTGCTATTCGAGGCGTCCTGGTCATTGGGTTGGTTTGTAGCTCAGTCGGTGTGTTGTTCGATACGTATACTTTCTACCGCTATCAAAAGATCAATAACCTGTAAGAAATCAACGGGTCAGCAAGGTTTTCCCATCTCGTGAGCATCCCAACCTATGCAACAGGAACTAAACCAGCAGGGGTTTGTTCGGTGGAGGAGTGTGGCAATCGTTGTGCTGGTAGCAGGGGCGATCGCTCTGCTTCCTGGATTGCTCAGTTGCCACAATCGAATGCCCGGTTTTATGAGATGTTCTGACCACTCAGCAAACCTTTCTTTTGAAGGGCGACGGGCTTTTAGAACGATTCTGCGCGTTCAACAGGCGTACTATCTCGACCATCAGCAATTTGCCACCTCAATGGCTGAACTGAATGCGTATGCCATGACAGGGGATCAATCGCCCCAATTTGATTACTCTATTCAGTCTGTGCCTCCGCTCATCCTGATTTACAGCATTCCCAAAGAACCCAGCTTGCCGATTCAAGTTCGTTTTCAGGGGTTGTCGTGGGCAGAACGGTATCCCGTTCACAGTGCTGTTTTAGCGATCGCTCCACCTGCCTCACCTGATGCATTGGCAGAAGGAATTGTCTGTGAAAATGTGGAATCTGGAGTGCTGCAACCCGCCACACCCATTCTACAAAACGGTCAATTAACCTGTGCTGCTACAACTCAACTCGTTGATCCTTAAACACTATGGCAACACTCAGAAAACACTTTTTCTCTACAAGTAGTAGCACTCAAAGAGGAATCATTCTCTGGCGACTGATCGTGATTTTTGTTGTATTGCTGATGATTGCAATATATATGCAGTGGATGTTAATCAATGCACCTGTTCAGACAAACTTTAATATGCAAGCACGAGGTATGGTCTTCAGCCTAACTCGCTTCCAGGAGTATTACTTTAAAAATCATCAACGGTTCGCTGACTCCACACAAGCATTTCAAGACGAGTTTCAAATCGATGTTATTCCAGGGGCAAACGTTTACCATTATTCAATTCGCACTACTCCCCAACTGACGCTGATCTACGGTATTCCCCACGCTTATCCCGTCAAAGTAAGGCGACAGTTTAGCGGGTTTACGTGGTACGAGAAGGTGTCACGCGATCGCCTTCAAAGTTATGTAGGAGCCGTTGTAGCCCAACCGACGGCTGATGACTCCTACAAAGTCAGTTCAATTGTCTGTGAGACAGAGTTTGGTCAGTTACCTCACACGACCCCACACCTTCAAAACGGTGAGTTAACGTGTGGTTCTGGTACAACTCCCTATCGTCGGTAAACGCTCTCATATAGCTTTGGTCAGCAAGCTTAAAACAAAGGTTACGACTCCAAACCTGATTCTAGGGGAGCTTTCTGACTCGCCTCCGCCCCATCGCATATGGCTACGGCTATCTCAATTAACGAGCTTCTTCTATCGCAACTTCTAGCCGACGCATTACTTCTTGTTCTGCGCCTCCAGCATTGCCAACCGTTTCCAAAGCGGTTTGTCCAGAGCTATTCTCTAATGTCGGGTCGGCTCCCGCTTCGAGTAATCGCTCCACGGCTGTTAAATTAACCCAACTTGAGGCATTCATCAACGGAGTGTAGTTGCCCGAAACCAGCCCAACGTCTGGATTGGCTCCAGCATCTAACAACATATCCATCACGTCAAACCCTCCCTTGGGTCCAGTCGCTAAATAGAGCAGCGATTGTCCCTGCGCATCTACATAATCAGGATCGCCACCTGCTGATAACCACTGTTCCACAAACTCGACATCGTTTGCTTTGACAGCTTCTTCAATGGATGCAGACGGGCGATCGCTCTGTGGGAACAACTGATTTATGTCGCTGCATCCTTGTGTTAACCCAATCACCATCAAACCAGTAATAATTGTGTGTTTCATCCTATTTTGTCAGCCTGAATCAGTTGCAAACTCCCTCCCGCATACCGTTTGAATCGCTTCACTACAAATCCTTTTTCTGTTAACACGTTTGGCAGGTTCAGTTGAACAAAGTCCCAGGCGGTTTGATGTTCAAACAACCAGAGAAACCCATATAGATTCAACCGAAATACCCAATTTTTAGGACGATGAAAGTCAATTTGAGTAAAACATCCCCCTGGTTTCAACACACGATGAACTTCTTGCACAATTTGTAGACATTGTTCAGGCTGCATTTCATGTAATGTGGCACTGGTGTAAACAATGTCAAACTCGTTATCCGCAAAAGGCATTTCTTCTGCCCATGCCTGCACATACTCCGCCTGTGGAACCCGTTGTTTTGCCCGCTTTAACGGCACTGCATCCGCATCTAACCCAATCACATGGTGCGATCGCTCCACTAAATATTGCGTTCCCTGTCCACTCCCACAACACAAGTCCAACACCTTCATCTCTGGATAAATTTCTAAACCCTCTAGTGGCAACTGGCGAAATCGAGGCTCACCCCCCACTGCCAGCGATGACATCCCCACAATCAGGTCAAACAACCATTGATAGCGATAACTGAGCGATCGCAATACAGTAGCCATAGATCACGTGAAGTTGATTGTGGAATGCCATATTGTAATTCAGCATAATCCTGACTAACAAAAGCTTCACAGCTTACCTTCTGCTCGGTCACTGAAATGCCCTGGATGTGCTATTTTTCTTCATGCCTATCGATGCAACTGAACAAACTCAAGCTCTCAATTGGCTACCTCCTGCACCCCCTACGCCTCTCATTTTTGATGATGAAGAGCCTTTGGAAACAAATCGTCACCGGATTGCCATGAACGTGCTAATTCGTTCTCTTAAACAGGGTTGGTCAGAGAAACAGAATTACTTTGTCGGTGGCAATATGTTCATCTATTACAGTAGTCAGCAACTTCGCAATCGAGATTTTCGGAGACCTGACTTCTTCGTTGTCCTCAATGTCAAAAGTGACCCCACTTGCAAAGGATGGGTGGTATGGGAGGAAGGTGGACGGTACCCTGATGTGGTAATTGAATTGCTCTCAGAGAGTACAGCTGAAGTCGATAAAGATGTTAAGAAGAACCTGTACGAACGAGTCTTTAAGACTCGTGATTACTTCGTCTTTGATCTATTTGACTCACAGTCTCTTCAAGGATGGAGTTTACATGACCAGCTACAGTATCAACTGATTGTTGCTAATGAGCGAGGATGGTTATGATCACGGACTTTAGAGCTGTGGCTAGGGACATGGGAAGGTTGTGTGGAAGATGACACGACTGAGTGGTTGCGGTTTTACGATGCAAAGGGTGATTTAGTATTCCTGCCTGAAGAGGCACTTCAACAACAATTAGAGCAAGAGCGACAATCACAAAACCAGTTAATGGAAAAATTACGACAACGAGGAATTGACCCCAATCAGCTGTAGGAGTATCTCAGTTAATTAACCTCCCAGGAGTTTAATCCTTTGGTGTGCGATCGCACGTCTTCATATTTCTGATCGAGTGCCCCACTTACTAAACCTGAATCACTATAGCTAGGGGTGGTGTCACAGGAGATCAGGTGTAATCTGTAGCAGCAATTTCTAGATCTGATATAGGAACCTACGTCCACCTTTTCCAAAGGATTAAGGGGAATCTTGTCCTGCAATGCGATTGTAGCTCCGACAATGCGATTGCAGCTCCGACAATGCCATTGCAGCTCCGACAATGCCATTGCAGCTTCGACAATGCGATTGCAGCTCCGACAATGCCATTGCAGCTCTTACAATACGATTGCAGCTCCGACAATGCCATTGCAGTCATTATATTAAGAGCTGATTTATAAGCAGAGCTTTCGTTCTCCCTAAATTTCCCTTCAAAAGAGGGACTTCAGCTTCCATCAATTAAATAGAACAGCTATATATCAACAAAGACTGACATTACCTGTTAGTGGTTTTTCTCGCTGGGCACATTAAAGAAGTAATTTTTTAGAGGTCAGTACATGCCTTCCTCAGATGTTAGTAGACGATTGGCTCGTCAAATTATCGATCAGGATATTGATTCTTTGAATGGTCTTAATGCTGTAGGCGAATATACAATCGCTCGTCCTGAAGGCTCACCCGCCAACTTAAAAGCGACCTATGCTGCAATGTTAGAACAACGACAAATTGAAGTTGAAAAATTAGCTGTCTATCGGGCTGCTGTGGATGCGGCTCGACAGGCAGAATGGGAATTTCACAACGCGGTTTTAGCAATGAAAGGAATGGTGCTCGGGCAATTTGGTCCTGATAGTGACCAAGTGCAAGCCATTGGCTTAAAGAAGAAGTCAAACCGCAAACGCCCAACTCGTCAAAAAGCTCAATCTGCTTAGCCCCCATTAGCTCAGTATGTTTTTAGCGATCGCGTTCGTTTTGTAAGCAAGCTTCAACGAGTGCGATTGTTTTATTTTGAGTTAATTTGGGCGATCGTTCTAGCTGTAATAACACTTGGAGGGTAATCAATTTTCTGATTTTAGAACGGTTGAGCCGAATGTAGCATACCTACACTTATGATGCCTATGGAAACTTGGTGCGCTCCAGTGGGGCGGTTGAAAACAACTACTTGTACCGAGGAGAACAGGTTGACCCCAACATTGGAATGCAGTATCTCAGAGCAAGATACTATGACCAAAATACTGGAAGATTTGCTAGCACTGACCCCTTTGAAGGGTGGCAAGAGCAACCAATGTCAAGGCATCGTTACGTTTATGGAAATGATAATCCTCTGACGTACAGCGACCCAAGTGGTTTATTTGGCTTAGCTGAACTAACTGCTACCGCAAAAACTTTGGCAGAGCTTGGGGGAGCAATGTTTGCTGTTCAGTATACAGCTGTTCAAGTTATTCGAACACTTGCAAAAGAAGAAATTGAATGGACTGGTAAACAGTTTTCGGCAAGTGTGAGTGCAGGTACCAGATTCCCAGCAGGTACATCGTTAGGAGGTATATATACTATTGCCGATTCTTCATGGTATCCCAAAGCAAGTGGTGGATATGAAAGGTATGTTGGTGGAGAGTGGTTTACGATGTTAGGGGGAGCTGGTGTGGCTTTGAGACCTGAAATACTGGGAGGGTTAGGGGGATCTTTCTTTATAGGTGATGCTACCCTCCAATCTCCTATGATTTTAGGGGCGGGACCAGAAACACTATCCGGAGGTACAGTTTCTATAGGTGCTGCAATTGGTTTAGCAATAGGTGGCAGTTATACCTTGTTTCTTCAAATGGGTTACGCTTCTGGTAATTTTAGCTGGCTTCCCACGATAGGAACAGGGATTGGAGCAAGTCTTGATGCCTTAGTTGGAATCTCAATACCTACAAAAATAGGAAGATATGAGTATACATCAACTCCTCTACCTTCCTGATTTAGAGCTTGTTTTCTAAGATTCTCGCTTTTTGATTCCTAAGTACAAAACATAATTATTTTTGGCAAAAATCAACCATGCATTTATCAGATCAGCAAAGCCGACGGCTGATTAGCACACTTATTTTAGTAATGCTTATAGCATTTATATTTGGTCGTAAGAGTGAAATTCTTACAATCACACTTGTAGGTTTAGCCTTTCTTTTTATAAATAAGCCTAATTTTCAAAGGCTTGTCCAAGAGCCAATTCTAGAATCTCAAAAGAAAAAAATAGTACAAAGATTGAACACTACTTTTGTTATCAGTGTTTTGCTTTATGTATCAAGTCCTTTAACAGTAGGAGTTTTTGAGCTAATAACTAGTTTGCGGCCTTCCTTCGCAACAGGAACTTATGAATATAACGACTTAGTATTTGTTCAGACACTTCATAGCATACAGTTTTCTTTATGGTTACTTCAGTTATATTGGTTGTGGTTAAGCAGACAAGGAAAGTTCCTGTTTAAGTTGCTTAAAAATGTTTGGATTACTAGATTTTTCTGGACATTGTCAGTTTTTATAGATGTTATTTGGTCCTTCTATCATTTCTCAAACAAATGACTACTGTGGTCGTTTGTCCAGATGCATCCGTTTCACTCAGCAATTTGGCTGTTGGGACCATAAGTTTAATAGGTGGTATGACTGAGTGCATCCGTCTCGCTCAGCTTATTGCGATCGCGTCATAGATAAAAGTCGGTTGTATTTACCTTAAAAAAACATGTCTTTGATTTTATCTCTCATTAATGAATTTCCTCGGAGTCTACTAGTGATCTGTCCTTTATATAGAAAAGATCTATGAAGTTTTTAATTTGTAGTGATATAAAACTTGAGTAAGCAGGAACAAAAAAACAAATAGGAGCTAGCTGAGATAGTTGAGTTAGAAGTAATGATTGATTACTTTTTAGAGTAAGAATCTGAAATACTTTTAGTAAGTTTACTAGAACAATCATTGCCAAGCCTGGAATAAGAATTGAACACATAGAGAGATTTGATATTCGTAATCCACCGGTACGTATAACTTGATCATCGACATACTCAAAATAGCTCCAATCACCCATAAGCATGTAAAAGGTTTCACTTGAAATGGAGCCATCAAAGTTATATTTGACAAGAACATGAGAGTACTTTTCAGGACGACGCTGTGAAAGTGGTGTATATTCTCTTTTATTGAATAGCTGAGATGATGATGTACTGACGTTATATCTTGATCGGAGAATTATACGAACAATTACACCAACCATTAATGCTATTAGCAGCTGTACAGTAACTAATACCAGTATTATTTGCAGATAGCGACAAGGATTAACAAAATATTGAGACATGGTCTTACCTATTTGAATACCTCAATTGAATGGCTTTTTCGGAAATCATCACGATACTATCTAAAAACTTGTACTGGCGAGTATAGAAATACCAGTAGAAATTCCTCCTCCATACTCATATCCCACAGATTCCCCATCTACAGAAAAACCTCTTGCGATTCCTCCGCCAGCTATACCAAATAGAGTGATGCCACCTTCTAATTCTGGTAATCCTGGAAGACTAATCCCAACACCACCTGATGCAAATACTCCTGTGAGATCATTTAAACTTGCAGGACCTACCAACGAGCGAGAAATAGCTTTCACAGATCCTCTTGTAGAGGATGCAAAAAAACCTACTCCGTAATCTGCTCCGATTATCAGCCATGACCCCTGTAAGTTACGATTGGTTGATCTTAACCTCAATACACTGATTGATGCCCCAGGACCAAAGTTAGGATCGAAGCCCAACAAACCTCCAGGAAGACCAAATGAGTTTGTTGTCAAAGTTCCTTCCCAATCAGTAAGGGAGTTCTGAAAATTTCTCCTAATTATATTAAGTCCTAATCCAACTGCTACAGCACCAACAGTAATTGCTGTAAACTCCAAAACTTTTTGTACTTCGAGTCCGCCTAAAAGACCGGGTAAGGAAAGATCAGCACTTCTTCCACTTGGATCAATATATTTAATCGGATTATCATTCCCGTACATATACCGATGCCTTGACATTGGTTGCTCTTGCCACCCTTCAAAGGGGTCAGTACTGGCAAATCTTCCAGTATTTTGGTCATAGTATCTTGCTCTGAGATACTGCATTCCAATGTTGGGGTCAACCTGTTCTCCTCGGTACAAGTAGTTGTTTTCAACCGCCCCACTGGAGCGCACCAAGTTTCCATAGGCATCATAAGTGTAGCTATGGTGAATTTAGTTATTGAGAACCAGACACTATGCAAACAACCGAATCAATGTCATTTATGCCTTCAGCTTTAGCCGAGGTACAAACCAACGAAGAATTGATTGAGCTGTGGCTTTACGGCAAAAGCCCTCACACGGTTAATGCTTATCTGAGAGATATCAAAATTTTTTTACCTCTATTGGAGATAAGCCCCTTCAATCTGTGACACTGAATAACCTTCAAACCTTTGCCAAAACCCTGATCAAACAGGGATATTCTCCTGCAACACAGAAACGGCGCATCAATACCATTAAATCTCTATTAGGGTATGGCTATGCTCTGGGGGTACTCTCTGTAAACGTTGGTAAATTACTCAAACCACCCAAAGTCAAAAATACATTAGCCGAACGTATCCTGAGCGAAACGCAGATTCATTCCATGATGGCTCTTACCCCCAACGAGCGGGATCGGCTTTTGTTACGGTTGATTTATGCCACAGGTGCGCGAGTTTCTGAAATCAGTTCCCTCTGTTGGCGAGATGTTCAGTCCGCTGGGCAAGGGCAAGGACAAGTGACCTTGTTTGGCAAAGGTAACAAAACTCGCATCATTATTTTTAGCCAGGAAACCTGGCAACAGCTTCAACATCTCCGAGGAGAGGCATCACTAGATGAACCTGTTTTCAAAGGCTATCGGGGCAAAGCACTGAGTAGACACCAAATTCAACGAATTGTCAGAGAAGCCGCCAAACGAGCTGGAATTGAAGGAGCCGTTTCTCCGCACTGGTTGCGTCATGCCCATGCGTCTCATGCGATCGAACGAGGTACCCCCATTGCATTAGTACAAGCTACATTGGGTCACGCCAGCACTACCACAACTGGAATGTATTTACATGTGCGCCCGAAAGCATCCAGTGCCTTGTATCTGTCGGTATAACGTTGTAAATTGAGCGATCGCTTAAAGTAGAAACGTGTATTTCCTGATACTAAATTGTATCGTCTCTTTGAACACGAAAAAGTTAGAGAACAGTTATTGAGTGTTATCAGGTGATAGACAATTGGAAAACATGATTTAAAGACACTATTCTCCAAAGAATTGTTAGCAAAGACATCACATCAAGAGCAATGTTCTAGCTGGCATGACTGATTTGATATTGAGAGAATACGTGAACCAATAGTAGTTCCTAAAAGCTGGATTGCTTTTGTTTCTATAACTCGAAAGCCAAGAGATTCATAGAGCTTTTGGGCTCTTGTATTACTCACATCAACACTAATGAATAGGGTGCTAGAAGCCGCGATCGCATCAGCGATACACTGCGACAACAACTGACGACCGATACCCTGACTCCGATGGGTTGCTGCAACGGCAAGGCTACCAATATACAACGTTCCTGGTGGATAGCGGTGTCGCAACACATACCTGAGAATGAGACGCCGCACCAGAGCTAACCAGAGCCGCTGCCAACCATTGAGAACATCACGATAATCTGCGTCATCATGAAGACGCTCTGAGGGAACCAATACGGCAACTCCCACAACCTGATGATCTAGAACTGCAACACGAATGTATTGATGACTAAAGCGATTGTGCGATCGCTCCACCAATGCTGTGAGACAACAAACAGCTTGTGTTGCAAATATGAGATCAAACAGAGCCGGGGCTGACTCATAAATCAACTCCGCAACATCTCTAACGTTGTGATCAGCCAGAGACATCGGGAGATAACAAATTGGTTGAGTTGACTGCTCCATCCTTCCAATCACCTCTGAACTTACACCGAGCTAGACACTGCCAAAGGTATATCGTTTGACTGTCGCAATGCGTATTCGGCTAACTCCGTTTCAACTTCATTCCAAATAATCTGACGATATTCCAGGAAGTGTTCAAGATGTGCACAACTGGTTAAATAGTACGAAAAAAGGCTTGGATTTTTTCGCATGATTAGAAACAGTTGTTTCCAAAACTGCCAGCGCGTGTTGCGTTTAATACCTTGTCGCCAAAAGATGATCAACAGTGCTCGAACTTCCGCCAGTTCTAGCTTTGCAGGTTCTTTCTTCTGATGCGGAATTGGAGGCATGTTAATGTGATGGCGATACACCCGTGCTAGATAGCGATCTGGTTCATACAGCTGCCAGAAACAGTTGATATATTCCCGCGCAATTTCTTCAATCGGGCGAGTTGGTACAAAATTCATCAGCGTGGTTTGTTTTCCACTAACGGCGGTTTGATCCGCTCGCAGACGCCCTTCTTTCTCCAGGCGATACCAGAGTGCTGTTCCAGGGAGGGCTTGCAACATGCCCAGGAGAGCTTGGGGAATCGCGGTTGCTTCTACAAAGTCAATGATGCGATCGCCTGCTCCTGATTTCTCACCATCAAATCCAATAATGAATCCTGCCATGACTCGCAGTCCTGAGCGATTGATGGTTTGCACCGCCTCAATTAACGAGTTGCGCGTGTTTTGGTGCTTTTGTGTCATCGAGAGACTGTCAGTGTCAGGCGTCTCAATGCCCAAAAAGACAGCATTAAAGTTAGCTGCGATCATCAAATCCATTAATTCCTGGTCTTGCGCCAGATCGACCGAAGCCTCAGTTGCAAAGGTAAATGGATAGTCGTGTTCAGCCATCCAGGGTGCCAGTTCGCGCAGCATCACTTTGGCATTGCGCTTATTGCCGATAAAGTTATCATCCACTACGAAGACCGATCGCCGCCAACCCAGGTCATACAACGTCTGTAGCTCTGCCAATAATTGAGCAGGAGTTTTCGTGCGGGGTTTGCGTCCATACAACACAATAATGTCGCAAAACTCACATTGATAGGGACATCCCCGTGAGAACTGAACCGACATATCGCTGTAAGCACTCAAATCGAGCAAATCAAATCGAGGAATGGGAGTCGTCGTCACATCCGGTTTCTCCCCATTCGCCCGAAAGATCCCAGACGTTTCTCCACGCTCCAACGCTTCAACCAACATTGGTAAGGTAATCTCACCTTCATCCAACACCAGGAAATCGGCTCCTGCTTCCAACGCTGGGTCGGGCACCGAAGTCACATAGGGACCACCTACCGCAACTCGTTTGCCCCGTTGTTTAGCGGCTTTGATCAGGTCTAGCAGATCATCTTTTTGGACGATCATGCCTGAGAGAATGATCAGGTCTGCCCACTCCCAATCGGCTTCACTTTCATAGTTGACGTTGCGATCGACCAGGCGCAATTCCCAGGTTTGAGGCAGGATAGCAGCAACCGTAATTAACCCAAGCGGAGGAAGCGAAACCTTACGCCCAATCAGCTCCAGTGTCTTGTCAAATGACCAGAAAGACTTGGGAAAAAGTGGATACAGTAATAAAACTCGCATGATAATCACTGGCTTAGGTTAATCAACAGTTGGTGCTGCCTTAAAGGCTAAATCTATGGATAAATGAAGATTTTAATCAGTTAATTTGATTTGTGCAGTACCATTCCCTAACAGAATACACTGCCTCAACCCTTTGGTCACTGTTGCCCAGTTTCCAGCCCATCAATACATCAAAATCATCTCACACACTTTCCTGAACCGGATCATTCCCACACCGATTGGGTTTTCGTAACTTCTCGACTATCACTGACTGTTTATCTTTATCAGTACTTTTCTATCTATAGATGCACACAGGACTATGAATGATTAAAAACTCTATGGTTTATAGCATTTTCTCTTGATTATCTCTACGTCGGATCTTCTATGGCTTACTTTTACTGTAGAAATTGTGTTGAACACTATTTCAAAGCCCTCTTTTAAAGCTTGTCGGGCTTCGCAACCTCAACAGCAAATATAGAAACTGACAAGTTACTCCTCACACATCTGTCTTTTAGCGGTATCTGCTTGGGTGAAGTACGGGCTTGGGGGTGGAACTCCACGCAGAGAGCAATGCTCCCTGTACTAAACCGACGTGCACACTGCTGTTTGATAGGATTGCCTCTGTTACCTTATCTTGTTCTTACAACAGAGCCCCAATGCCTACTTATCCATTCATACAGGTTGATGCTTTCACGACTCGTCCTTTGGGTGGCAATCCCTGTGCGGTTGTGTTTGAGGCTGATTCGTTGAGCCAAGACATGATGCAAGCGATCGCCCGTGAGCAAAATTTATCTGAAACTGCTTTTGTATTAAAGTCAGCGATCGCTGATGTGCGTGCTCGTTACTTCACCCCGTCTGAGGAGATCCCGTTGGCGGGTCATCCAACAATCGCGACCATCTTTGCTCTGATTGATTCAGGTCGCATTCAACTGACCCAATCCGTCACCCCGATCTCACTGGAGTTACAGGTGGGGGTCATTCCGATTGAGGTTTTTGCCCGTGATGGTAAGGTTGAGCGGATTGTCATGACGCAAAAACAACCGCAGTTTCTGGCAACCTATTCACCAGAGGAGGTAATGCCTGCCTTTGGACTTACTGCTGAGGATACGCTACCCAACGCGCCCATTCAAACGGTCAGCACAGGCACACCACAACTCATGATTCCGGTACGCGACCTGATGGTATTACAACGCGCTGTGCTGAATATTCCGCTGTACAACGATTTGCGAGCAAAAGGGGATTTCTTTAGTCCTCATCTATTCTGTACCACAGGTGTAACAGAGGCAGGGCAAACCTTTGCTCGACAATTTGGTAGTCCTCCCGATCGCATTGAAGATCCATTTACCGGATCTGCAACAGGAGGAATGGCGGCTTTCTTGTGGCGTTACGGCTTGATCGCGGAACCTTGCTTCGTTGCCGAACAAGGTCACTGGATGGAACGCCCCGGACAGGGATTTGTCGAAGTGGTCGGTCCCCGTGATCAGATTGAGACGGTGAAAGTAGGAGGCTCTGCGGTAGCGGTGTTAAAAGGAGAGTTGATATTGTGAGGCGATCGCCGGAACCTGAACGCAATTTATTGCGACATAAAATCTATTGCCACATAAAGATATTCCGCAAAATTGGAATCACGAATTGTGAGTTGATATACCCAGCATCAACCACCCCTGCCGAACTTTATTAAGAGCTTTTGCCTTTTGCCGTAACATGGCTTAATATCTCTATTTATCATATGTCCATCCACTCTTAAATTGAATGGATCATCTATTCGTGCATCTTCCAAAAGCCACTCAAATCGACAGTTTTAAGGAGTGACTATGGAGACTCAATCAGCAATTAAACTTCCCGAATTCAAACTCCGCAAGTTTGCCAATCGTCTTAGGGTTACAGGATGGATTAGTTTTGTTATCCAATTGCTCTTGGCGATCGCCACGGGGTTATCTCTGATGCTTGCCATTCAGAACCCCAATCTCACGGAGGCAACTACCCCCGGCATTGCAGTTGGAGTGTTTTGGGCTATTTGTGGATTCATCACGCTACTGGGCGGCATCTATCTCGCTTTTCGTCTAATCTATCTATCTCGGCAGCTTCGGCTTGCGTCGTTGCGTTCGACTTCTGCTGTGCAACCCGGCAAGCCAGAAGTCACTAAAGCCTTACGAACCGCAATTATTGTGGGCTTGGTTGGTATGCTCCTCATGATCTTAGGGGAAGGAATTACCTTGATTGCGTTGCTCGTCAAAGCGGCTACACAACCGCAACCGGGTTATATCTACGACGCCAATCAACTTATTCGTTCACTTGACATTCTTATAGCCGCTTCTAATATCAGCGGTATTGCTGCTCACTTTACTGGAATGCTTGCTTCATTGAGTTTATTAGTTTGGTTGAGACAACAATAAGCAGGGAGAGGCAGGAGAGGCTGTTATAGCCACAGCCACATTCAATACAAAAAGGGCGTATTTAGTGTTTGGGCGACTGAACCCGGCAAATAAATTCGCGGCTATTGGGGCGAAATCCGCCTACGCGAACTGAGGTTTTGAACCTGCGTAGGCGTGTTTTGTTCTGGTAGCGTTCGGCTGAGGCTCACGCCGAAGTCTGCGGTTTTAACCGCCACTCCCCCAACTGCCAGATGCACCCATACAAAAAGTAATGGTGCGTTACATTGCGTCGTTTACAAGCAGAGCCAGTAACTTACGCGTTGCAACGCACCCTGATTGCCACTCACACTAAGGGTGATTGTTCATGAGATTAGTACAAACGTATTTCCTTGTCAACTGTTTTCACTCGACATCTTCTACGAGCTTTATTTACAAGCTGTCGATAAACTTTTGCACCTTTTGAGCCAGGGGCATATAGTCAATCTGTTTGACGACGCCCTGAGCTTCCTCATAGAGAGCTTTTGCCAAACTGTTCAGGTCAGTTGCAGCGTATACACTACCCATATTGAGCAGCGTCATCACCTCACCGGGGCGATCGCCCAATTTGCGGTAGATGGTAAGTGCCTGGTTGTAATATTCCAAAGCTTGAGCGTGGTTATCAAGCGCATTGTAGGTAAATCCGATGTTATGTAGTGTTGTTGCTTCACCGGCGCGATCGCCCGTTGCACGACGATTCAAAAGTACCTGGTGATAGAGCAATAACGCTTGTTGTGGTTCGCCTAGATCACAGTAAACAGAGGCAATATTGTTCATGGTGATCGCCTCGCCTGTCACGTTTTTAACCACTCGCTGAATGGTCAACGCTTCCTGAAAAAACGCCAGTGCCTGTTCGGGTTGACCCAACGCATTATAGGTGTAACCAATACTGTTCAGCGTAGTCGCCTCACCTGAAAAATCACCCAGGGTGCGACGCATTGATAGAATCTGATGGTGAATCAATAGAGCGCGTTTTGGCTCCTCTAGCTTGGTATAAACTAGAGCCAAATTGTTGAGTGCAGATAACTCTCCAGAGGTGTCATTTAGCTCTCTAAAAATATCAATTGCTGCGTTTAAGTGTTCCATTGAACGCGACAATTGCCCCAGATGATTATAAGTGAAACCCAGATTGCTACGAGCAGTGGCGATCGCCTGTTGATTCTCTATCTTTTCAGCAATAAATAGAGCTTGATGGAAAAACTTCAGTGCCTTTTGAGGTTGTTGACAACTGATATAAGCTAGACCGATATCGTTTAATACGTTCCCTTCTTTTGCAAAATCCTGAAGTTCTCTCGCTAACTTCAGATTCTCTCTAGAGAGAGTCAGATATTGTTTGAATTCTCCCCGTCGGTAGTGATTTCTTGCCTCACTACGACGTTGATTCCATTCCTGCAAGGGGCTTGTAAGGTGAGTCATTGCTTGCTGAACTTTCTCTAGATTGCGTGATAGGTTGGAACTATGAATTAATGGCTAGCATACCCAAGACTCGACCCCATACATCAGGTTCTATCCTTAGGTACATGACTTCTGTTAAGAATACGCCAATTTATGACACAAATATCAAATCAGTGTCAAACTTCGTGGAATTATTATTTCTCTATTTGGAAACAAATCTAAAGAAAAATTGGCTGCAAAAACTAATTTTTTATGGGTGGTTTTATTCTCTAAAGAATTCAGTTGTAAGACTCTTTAGTTCCTTAGAACAGTAATTTATTTTTTGATAGTAATTACAATATTGCCGCGCGGCTGCCAGTCAGATTTGCAACACCTAATTGAGCTAACCAGCAGAAATCGTTTTTATTCTCCTTGCATAACTCGTACGAGCCAGGAAGTATAGTACTGGCAAGAACCTTGCCGTGGAGAATCAGTACGCATGCGATCGCCCCTCTCCGCTTCATTCCTGATTTTGTTGACTAGTACCACTTCCATGGTGGGAGTGATGAGTGATTGGAGTAATGCTGTTGCACTTGCCCAAACAAACCTTGATGCCCAACCTACTTATCAAGTCGGTCAAGTTGTTGAGGTGCTATGGGAGCAAAGTTGGTGGGTTGCCAGAGTACTGCGAATTGAAGGAAATCAATATTGCATTACCTATGAAGGATGGGATAGTGCCTGGGATGAGTGTGTAGGCTCTGAACGGATTCGGAGTGTGGCAGATGCGGAAACGTTGCAAGCTCTGGGTGCAGAAGCGGGTCGATTGCATGAGCAGAGCCTTGAGCAACTGAATCGGAGCGAGTTTCAAGCCGCGTTGCAATCGTCTCAACGAGCACTGGAGATTTATCGCCAGATCGGTAACCGCATGGGTGAAGGAATCATGCTCAGTAACCTGGGGCAGGTTTACGACACGATGGGTCAATATCCACAAGCATTAGAGTCTTACCAACAAGCTCTATCAACCCATCGCGATATTAGTAATCGTTCTGGAGAGAGTAATGCTTTGAATGGAATTGGTTTGGTGTATAGCAGCTTAGGGCAATATCCACAAGCATTAGAGTTTTATCAACAAGCATTGGTGATTAACCAACATCTGGGTAATCGCAGCGGTGAAGCAACCAATCTCAATAATATTGGTTCAGTGTATGACAACCTGGGGCAATATCCGCGAGCATTGGAATACTATCAACAGTCATTGACGATTAGCTATGACCTAGGCGATCGCGAGAGTGAAGCTACTAGTCTCAACAATTTTGGTTTGTTATACAACAACTTAGGACAATCTGTACGGGCGTTGGATTATTATCAACAAGCGTTGACCATCAACCGAGATTTAGGCGATCGCACAAGTGAAGCAACTAACCTCAACAATATTGGAGCCGTCTACGCTGCTCTTGGTGACTACTCACAGGCACTAGAGCAATTTCAGCAGGTGCTGGTGATTCGGCAAGAGGTGGGCGATCGCGCCCAAGAAGGGACGGCACTCAATAACATTGGCTTTGTTTACCAGAAATTAAACCAGGAAGCACAAGCATTGGAGGTTTATCAACGTGCTTTAGCGATCGCGCGTGAGATTGGGAATCGCAGAGGAGAATCTATAACTCTTGGCAACATTGGCAAGCTTTACTTCAGCCAAGGGCAATATTCACAGGCACTTGAGGCTTATCAACAAGCACTACCGATAGCACAAGAAACGGGTTATCGAGTTGCAGAGGGACGCATTTTAGACAACTTAGGTGAGCTATTAGCGGCACAAAACCAACTGGAATTAGCGATTGTCTCTCTCAAACAGTCAGTCAATGTTTGGGAAACGATTCGAGGAGAGTTGCGATCGCTATCTACTGAGCAACAGCAAGCCTTTACCGATCAAGTTGCAGATACCTATCGTGAACTTGCTGCTTTGTTGTTACAGCAAGATCGGGTATTAGAAGCACAGGAAGTATTAGATTTACTCAAACTGCAAGAGTTAGAGGATTACCTTCACAATATCGAAAGGAATGAGCAGATCTCTCAAGGCATCTATTTGTGGGATGCGGAGGTTCAGATTATCGAGCAGTATCAACAAGCGATCGCACAAGGGCAAGCGATCGCTACGGTTGCAAACAGCATTGAAGTGGATTCTCGTGTCGCAGAGTTGCAGCGGATTGCACGAGAACAACGGGTTCCTGAAAACTTGCTGACTAAACTACAAGACAATCTGCGTCAACTCGATCGCCCCGCGGCACTACTGTATCCGTTAATTCTAGAAGACCGTTTAGAGGTCGTTGTTGTTCTGCCCAACTCACCCCCTGTGCGTCACACGGTTGCTGTCACTCAACCGGAGTTAGAAACAGCGATTAGAGACTTTCGGCAATATTTGACCCAACGGACTAACAGACGCATGGCTCCTGCCCAACAGCTTTACGACTGGTTGATTCGTCCTATTGCGGCAGATCTGCACCAAGCGGGAGTCGAGACCTTGTTGTATGCCGCAGATGGGCAGTTGCGTTACATTCCGTTAGCCGCTTTGCACGATGGAGAACAGTGGTTAGTCGAGCGATTTACCATCAATCAAATCACCGCTGCATCCTTGACCAACTTTGAGTCATCGCGTGAACCTAATCTGCGGGTCTTGGCCGGAGCCTACAGCGATCGCCAACTCGTTTACGAGTTTGCCATTGGCGATCGGCAATTTGCGTTTAATGGTCTGGAGTTTGCTGGCTCTGAAGTGGAGGCGATCGCATCCACTATTCCTCAAACGACGACTTTTCTCAATCGTGACTTTAGCCGCGCCAAAGTCGAACCTCAACTGGAGGATTACACAGTTATCCACCTTGCCACCCATGCTGAGTTTGTTAGGGGTGTTCCAGAGGAGTCCTTTATTTTGTTTGGCAATGGCGATCGCTTGTCGTTGCGTGAGTTATCAGGCTTATCGCTGCCCAACGTTGATTTAGTTGTTTTGAGTGCGTGTCGAACGGCAGTTAGTGGAGAGTTGGGTAATGGCGAAGAGCTCTTGGGATTTGGCTATCAGATGCAACAAACGGGGGCAGACGCGGCGATCGCCTCCCTCTGGTATGTCAACGATGGCGGAACTCAGATGCTAATGACAGCATTTTATGCCGCGTTACAACAGGGAATGAGTGAGGCAGATGCTTTGCGACAGGCACAAATGACTTTAATTAATAGCGATTCTGAATCAGCATCAACAACTCAACGATTAACCCATCCCTACTATTGGGCACCGTTTATCCTAATTGGCAATGGCTTATAAATCTATTGCTGTCCACAATAGCGGACGGTTTCCTCAATCAACTGCTGTTCCCGCCCTGCTGCATTCACGATGGCATTGTAAGCGCGATCGGCAGCTTCAAAATCCTGTTCGCTTGCCGACTCAATTAAGTTGCGAGAGGCATCGCTCATCGTGGAATAGGTTGAGATGAATTGTTGTTTTAACCCCTGTAAACGTCCATCCGTGATGCGCAAGCGTTCCATTGTGGACGAGGTGCGATCGACAATGCTAAACAACTGCACAAAGGGAGCCGGATCACCGGGAGTCGCCGTTTGAGCAATCGCTTGTGCTTCAGTTCCAGCTTGGCTGATCAGACCAGCCAACATCATACATTCGTCGGTTCGAGCAATACCAACGGGCATGTCGAGCAATTCTGGAAACGCCATAATTTCTCGTGACCAATCAAATCGGGGTTGATACCGACGAGTTGAGGTAGGAGTAGGAGTGGTATTTGCCACAGCACGTGCTGTTGAACAGTTGGCAATGTTGGGAGAGGCTCCCGTATCGCGCCAAATTTCAACCTGACGACGAAAGCTGACTAATTCGCTGCGGTAGGCAGGTGAGGTTTGCGATGAGCCAATCAGGGGGTCGATCGCCTCTAATGCTTCGTTCCAGTTGTTTTGACAGACGGCGTCTCGCAGGTTGGCTTGCAGTTCATTATCACTCACCTGCGTAGTAGTGGTTTGAGCATGAACGGGCACCGCTGCAAACGTGAGAGGCAGGGCCAGGGCGATCGCACGGAGGCTTTTAAGCATAGTAGTCAGCATATCGAGTTTTCAGGAAAAGTCGGTTAACCGCAGCCTTAGACAACAAATCGGACGATTAATTTGGATATCGCATCTGAATTTGAACGGTCGTTTCTGGACCCGCTACTAAAAATATGGCATCTTCAAATCGGGCTGGTCCTATATCGGCAGGTGCATCATTGGAGAAACCATATCCTTCGGTAGGGGCACCAAAGGCACCCCGATTCAATACCTCATCGCTGTTGCGATCGTGATAAATCGCGACAGCATAAGTACCCGATGTTAGATTTTCAAAGGTATAGCGCAACGGATCGTCTGGATTTTCGGGTGAAATGGAGGCGATCGCGACACAGGTTCGTTCAACGGCACTGTCATTGTCGTTGGGAAAACCCCGGCTCGCCGAAAATACTTTGAGACAAAGATTGCCTTCCTGGTTTCTCAAATTCTCAACCTGCACGGTCAAATTGCCAGTTAACTGAGCATGGGCGATTTCCTGCCAAAGACACCCTCCTAACACTGCCAATCCTAAAAGACCTATTCGTTTCACACAGGTATTCCTACTTGTCGTTTTATTTGCAATCATGCGAGTTTTAACCATCGTCACACCAATATTAACTCTCGTATTTAGGGGATTGTTTGCGATCGCGTGCCTTGTTCTGTCAATTCAGTTACGTCATCCATTCATGGCTAATGTCCGATCGGGGTTATTTGGGCTGATGTTAATCGTGGCGGTTGGTCTGGTTGCATTCGAGATTTGGCAACTCAAGAAAAAACTATTCCTCTCAAAGATAATTAGCTTCTTTATTGTAGGGATAACGAGTGTGGCGATCGCAGTTCTTTTAGGCTCAGAGATAAAATTTAATCTGCTTAAACAGACTGTGATGACTGCCAATCCATCTACATTGGAAACACTCGGTCAGCACTTCGTAGTGGGTTACAGAGACTTTGATGAGATTCAAACATTAGTGTCAAAAAGGGCGATCGGCGGAGTTTTCATCACTCGAAGAAATATCGAGAACAAGACAAAAGCTGAGATTCAACAAGATCTTGCAACCCTGCAAGCAATGCGACGCGACCAGAACCTGCCCCCTTTGTGGATTGCAACGGATCAAGAAGGAGGGATTGTTTCTCGCTTATCACCGCCTCTGACTCAGTTACCTCCGCTATCGAGTGTTATTACTAATACTGTTAGTCTGGAACAGCAAAAAAATGAAGTATTACGATATGCCAGCACTCAGGCTCAAGAGTTATCAGAATTGGGGGTTAACCTGAATTTTGCTCCAGTTGTTGACTTAAATAAAGGCATTGTTAATCCAAACGACCGATATTCTCAAATTTATCAACGGGCTATTTCCTCAGAGGCAAGTGTTGTGCAGCAAGTAGCCCTCTGGTACTGTCAAACACTGGAAAAATATGGAGTCAACTGCACGCTCAAACACTTTCCAGGGTTGGGTGGAGTGTTTAATGACACCCACATAGAAGCAGCCGAACTCAATACTTCCGTTAATGAATTAGCCCAAGCAGACTGGTTACCATTTCAGTCTATTATTCGTCAATCAAATGCATTTCTGATGTTAGGACATGTCAAATTGATGGCGATCGATTCTCAAGTTCCAGTTTCATTTTCCCAGCCAGTTATTACCAATATCATTCGCCAAGATTGGCAACATGATGGTGTTTTAATCACCGATGATTTTTGTATGCAAGCAGTTTATGGCAGTCAAGCAGGTATAGAAAACGCTACCGTTCAAGCCTTAAATGCAAGTGTTGATTTAGTGCTCATTTCGTTTGATCCAGATATTTATTACACAGCGATGGACTCCGTATTGCGTGCTTATTCATCCAATGGGTTAAACGTTAAAGTGTTAGAGGAGAGCGATCGCCGATTAAAACAAAAGTCAATCTTACTTAAGACAAGTTCGACCCAACTGCCGTATGATTAGAATCTGAAGCATCACAGGCAATTTCAATCGGGCTATGTCATTTATTTACCCTCGTTCTGTTCACTTTAAAGATACGGATGCGGCTGGAGTCGTTTACTTCGCCAACGTTATGTCGATGTGCCATGAAGCCTATGAGGCATCCCTGGCTGCTTCAGGAATTGACCTAAACTCCTTCTTTTGTTATCCCAAAATTGCCATTCCAATTACGCATGTTACGGTTGATTTCATGCGTCCGATGTTTTGTGGAGATAACCTGCAAATTCATGTCAACCCTAAGCAGTTGAAAGGGGATGAATTTGAGATTCAGTATGAAGTTTACTCAGTTGAAAAAGTAGTTGAAGAAATCACCAGTGTTCAAGAAGTTTGTACAGCAAGAGCCTTTAGCAAACACGTCTGTATTGATGCAGTCAATCGAGTTCGTACAAACCTGCCGATTCACGTTATGCAATGGTTAGAGCGATGGGGCAAGCCGTTGAATGAATCGGTTGAGTTACTTTAGAAAGATCAGGTTAAATGATTTGTGAGGCAAATTGCTGCCGATTGATTTTTCCTTGAGGATTTCGTGGGATTTCGGACACCGCAATCCATTGTTTGGGATGTTTAAATCGGCTGAGTTGGTGGGCGATCGCCTCCTGAATTTCTGAGCTTTGAATCTCCGGATGCTGAGGGACATAAACCGCTACGATCACCTCTCCCCAATGAGGATTGGATATGCCAAACACACAAACATCGGTGACTAGCCCTGTTGCAAGGATTGCCGATTCAACTTCTACCGGAAATACATTCTCCCCACCTGTAATAATTTTTTCGCTGTTTCGCCCGACGATATGTAACTCACCTTGATCGTCAATAAAACCCAAATCATCTGTATTGAAGTATTCATTTGAATCAAATCGATTGGGATAGTAACCTAAAGCTAAAGATTCCGCTTGAATGGCGACTATTCCAACCTCATTTGCCATTAAAACTTGATGAGTTGAATCGAGGATTGTAATTCGCGCATGAGGTAAGTGATGCCCCGAACTGCGATGTCCCTGCAAAAACTTTTCAGGGGTTAAAGTTGCAACCTGCGAAGCTGTTTCTGTCATGCCATAGGTGGGGGCTAATCGAATGCCTTTTTCCCTCGCTATTTCTAATAGTTGTTCGCTAGCTGGTGCCCCTCCCAACAACACAGTTTGAAACTGAATTAACCAATCTGTTAGATCAGCATTTTGCAGAATAAATTGCAACTGAGTCGGCACCAATGATAGGAAAAAATTAGATGAATTCAAGCAGGGTTTGATGCCATTTTTCAAATCCTTAAATGGCAGAACGGCAAGTTGACCCCCAGATGTAAACGACCGCAGGAATTGCATAAATCCGCTGACATGGTAAAGCGGCAACACACAACAGGAATTCACTCTCTCAACCTGAAAATGCTGCTGAAACCCTTGGACTGAAGCCATTAAGGTTTCCCAGGTGTGGATGACAAACCGAATTCTGCCTGACGAACCCCCCGTGGGAATCATGATCCACCCCGGTTTGGCACTGCTCTCAGCGAAGTGGTTGATCTGTCGCTCCAGATAGTTCTGGAAAGGGAACGGAGAGGATGAATGCGCTTGAAGCTGTATATCCTGATCCCCCTTAATCTCCGTTAAAGAGGAGGGAGTGTTAGAGGTTTTGTCTTCAGGTAGAGTTGTAGATTCTGACCAGACAATGTGAGGTTGGGTCATCTGCCAGACTTGTTGCCACTCTGTTTCTGCCCAGTGGGGATTACCCAAAAATACTGGAGATTCGGTAACACAAGCAGCTATACATCCAGCCAGAAATGCCACTGGATCAGACTCTACCAGTAAAACGCGAGGCAAGATTCCCTGATGCCGAAGCTGAGTGAGGAGCTGCGATCGCCTCTCCACCTCTTCCACAATCTGTTGAGGATCAACGCCCAGCAACCATTCCTCATGGCATCGCTGTTGCCAATGAACTAGAGGCTCTGCCATATCGCTTTGCTCTCCAGTTGATTCAGTTTGTCGGTAAACCAATGATTGACCCCAAACCCGATCGCCCGTTGTTGTTGAGATACAGAGGAAATCAGGCGATTCAGAATGAAGTCTTGGGCAACGCCTGTCTCAAAGACCGATGACCATACCACATCGACTTCTGGGTTTTGGCAAAACCGCCGCAACCGCTTCGGAGAACCTGCGATCGCCGCTTTGATCACAAACACACCTCGCCATCCTCGTTGATAGCAAGCCTCCAATTGGCTGAAGGTAGCAACGGATTCATCAAGGGCGATCGGGGTTGAATAACGCTGGCTAAGCTGCACCATCCCATCAAACTGATCCACGGGCAACGGTTGTTCCAAAAATTCCACACGAGGATCATGCTGGCACTGGGCTAACCATTGATGTGCTTCAGCTTCAACGAGTCCTCCATTTGCATCTAACCGCAATTTGGTACTCTGTGGTAGCTCTTGCAGCAATTGTTCAAATAAGGCGAGTTCTTCGACTAGGGGAGAAACGGCAATCTTCCACTTCAATGTGCATCCCGGTTGCCAGAGCGATCGCCACCCGTGCAAAGCTGCTTTCCCTGTCGGCAATAACCGACTGCATTCTAACGGGTAAGTTGCAGGAGGGGCAGGCTGAAGCGATTCCCATGCCGACTCGATGCCAAACTGACAGGCGGGTAGGTGGTCAGGAATAGAAAAAATGACCTTTGGTGTGATCTCAGCAGACAATGAATGGCAAAAGGCGATCGCCTCTGCCATCGTTTCACTGCCAAACCAATCGAGAGGGGCAATCTCACCAAAGCCAATCTGCCCAAATTCGTCAGTGAGTCGGATCAAGATACCCTGGCGATCGCGCCACACCCCATGACTCGTTGCCAGTGGAGGTTGAAATGGGCGACTATACTCGCGAAACTCAAACCGCATTTAAGTACAGATGCGATGAATCACCGATTGCTTGGAGAGGGACGCGATTAACTAATGCCTAATTACTTAATTAGGTACAGACGCGATTAATCCCGTCTCTCCAAAGACCAACGATTAATCACGTCTTTCTAGCCCAATCCCGACCCTTCTGGTTTCGCCTTTGACTTGGCTCTAGCCGCACTCTTCTTCAACGCATCCAGACGCAATTCATACCGTCTGCGAATCCGCTTCTTGGGGGTTTGCTCGATCAACACTTTGAGCGCACTACCAAGGCTCTTGTATGCATTGGGCAACGTGTAGCCAAACCGAGTCGCAAGGCTGATGGCTTTGTCGTCAGCATCGATCGCCTCTCTCAGGGTCTTTTCGCCATTGTTGCGCTGGTATAAACGCCATCCCGACACGCCGCACAACGCCAGTGCCAGAACGAGCAACAACCCATCTTGTACCCACAGTTCGCCGACTGCGCCACCCAGACCGATCGCCAGAGCTGCCATCTCCCAACCATCTTTGGGAATCGTGTCATTCTGAATCCGGGCGACCTCATGCCAGAACAGCAGGTTTCGCTGATCCAATGCCAGCATGTCCCACTTTGCCAGGTCAATCTGCACCTCAACCTGATCTTTGCCAATCTCCTCAGAGGTGATGAGAGGCGGATTAACGGCGGTTGAAGCCTCAACCGAAACCCAACTTTTCAACTCTGGGGGCAGTAGGGTCTTAAGCCGCCGGAGTTCACTGAGATCAGCTCTGACAGAAGAGGTTGCGTATGAGGTCATGGAGTCAGCCCTACAAAACTCGCTAAAAAAAATTGATCCATTAGAAGGAGTATAGCGGTCTTTTAACAAGAATCATTAACCCTAGCTAATGTAAAAAGATTGCATTAGCTGATGAGCTACATCACAAAACGTCAAAAAGATGCGATCGCCTACTCTTTTCCTATGTTAACGTGTCTATCTCCATCCCTACTAGGATTTGGGGTAGTCTAGTAAGGTTGTGACATTAGATATAGACAGAAGGCTTGAATCATGGCGCGTCTGGCACTGCTAAGCACCTCGGACAAGACGGGGTTGGTGGATTTGGCAAAGAGTTTGGTTGAAGAATTTGGATTTGAGCTGATTAGCAGTGGTGGCACGGCGCAAGCCTTAAAAGCAGCAGGCATCCCAGTTATTAAAGTGTCAGACTACACAGGTTCACCTGAGATCCTGGGAGGACGGGTCAAGACGCTGCATCCCAAAATTCACGGTGGTATTCTGGCACGGCAAGACTTGCCAGAGGATTTAGCTGATTTAGACGCAAACGGAATTCGTCCGATCGCTCTGGTCGTCGTCAACCTCTATCCCTTTGAACAAACCATTGCTAAATCTGGAGTAACGCTGCCAGAGGCGATCGAGCAGATTGACATTGGCGGGCCAGCGATGTTGCGAGCATCCGCTAAAAACTTCGCTCACCTGACAGTGCTGTGTAACCCCGACCAATATCAGCCTTATTTAGAGGAATTGCGGCAACAAGGGGGCAATGCTTCTCTAGAATTTCGCCAGCAGTGCGCGCTACGGGCATTTGAACACACAGGAGCCTACGATCGGGCGATCGCTACTTATCTGAGCCAGCAGTCTTCTGAAACGACTTCAGTTCTACCCTCGTCCTACACTCTGAGCGGCAAAGTGCTTCAAGAGTTGCGCTATGGCGAAAATCCCCATCAACCTGCGGCCTGGTATCAGACCGGAAGCACGCCAACCGGATGGGCTGCCGCTGAAAAGCTGCAAGGCAAAGAACTGAGCTACAACAATTTGGTGGATTTAGAGGCCGCACGCCGGATTGTGGCGGAGTTTAACGCCAACCAATCGGCAGCCGTGATTATCAAACACACCAATCCCTGTGGCGTGGCGTTGGGCAATAGTATTTCAGAGGCATACACCAAAGCCTTTGAAGCCGATTCAGTCTCCGCATTTGGGGGCATCGTAGCCCTCAACCAGGCGATCGATGCAGCCACCGCTACGGCTCTGACTAAAACCTTCCTGGAATGTGTGGTTGCGCCTGATTGCACGCCAGAGGCAAGAGAGATTTTGGCAGCAAAATCGAAGGTAAGAATCCTATTGTTGCCTGATCTCAAGTCGGGAGCCGCTGAAACCGTCCGTGTGATTGCAGGTGGTTTTTTGACGCAGACCAGCGATGATGCAGAGGTTGACCCAACCCAGTGGAAGGTGGTTACCGATCGCCAACCGACGACCGATGAGTTGGAAGAGATGATCTTTGCCTGGAAAGTTTGCAAGCACGTTAAATCCAACGCTATCGTAGTGACGAGCGATCGCACCACATTAGGGGTGGGGGCAGGGCAAATGAATCGCATTGGCTCCGCCAAAATTGCGCTAGAGCAAGCAGGCGATCGCACCAGGGGTGCTATTCTCGCCAGTGATGGGTTCTTCCCGTTTGATGACTCCGTTCGATTGGCAGCAGCGGCAGGCATTCGGGCGATCGTTCAACCGGGGGGTAGTTTGCGGGATCAAGACTCCATCACCGCTGCCAATGAACTGGGACTAACCATGATGTTGACTGGAGTCCGCCATTTCTTTCACTAAATCTTTTTCTGTGAATGTCGTCTAAATCTCAAGCCACTTCTAAGTCTCAAGCAGTATCTTCCCAGGACATCAAAGTCACCATTCTGCTAACGGGGGGGCACGACTATACTGTCATGATGCCCCCCGATGCAGCCCTGCTGCGGCAACTGTTTGAAGTCGTGCTCGATCAAACCGGAAGCCGTTCTAAGATGGTGTTTCAGGTGCCAATTCAAAAGGGGCGATCGATGTTATGTTTTCCGGGCGATCGCCTCGTGGGGTTGGTGACCGAGCCACCTCTGGTAGTACAACAACAACCTCAACCGGAACTAACCCAGTCTCTCCAGACAACTCAGACATTTCAACCATCCCCTGCCCTGCCGTTGGATGTCTTGCCGTCTACCTACGTACAACTGGATCAGTTCCTGACGGCAGACGAGTTGAGTCGTCTGTTGGACTACACCTTTCAAAAAGAGGCAGAATTTGTTTCCACAAGCACTTCGACAGGTGATTCTGACTATCGCAAGTCAGTTGTGTTGCATTCGTTTCCCGAATTCTCGAATCTGATCACCCAACGGATTCAGTCAATCATCCCCGATGTTTTGGCAAAGTTGAACATGCCACAATTTCCGGTGAGTCAGATCGAGTCGCAGCTTACGGGACACAATGATGGCAACTATTACAAGATCCATAACGATAATGGCAGCCCTGACACCGCAACGCGGGAACTGACCTACGTGTATTACTTCCATCGGGAGCCAAAAGCATTTTCCGGGGGAGAGCTACTGATCTACGACAGCCGCATTGAGAATAACTTCTACGTGCAGGCGGAGTCATTCCACACGGTGGAACCGCGCAACAACAGCATCGTGTTCTTCCTCAGCCGCTATATGCATGAGGTGTTGCCGATCCAATGCCCCAGTCGTGCTTTTGCCGATAGTCGCTTTACGATTAACGGTTGGGTTCGACGATAGATACCTTAAAGCCCCGGTCTCTGGTAGAGACCGGGGCTTTTGCAACAAGAGAATTTCAGTTTCAGGTATAACTAGTACAGCAAAAAATAAGTTTTGAAAGGGGTGAAGGGGTTTCACCCCTTCTTGGGGGCGAAGCCCCCAAACCCCCTACATTGCAGAACTTTGTATTCGCAACACTAGCTTTGGTCTGCCTCAGCTTGCTGAGCAGTCTTGGACTGTAGAACTGAAACAACAACACGCTCACCCTCACCCAAAGCGACTACGCCTTCTGGTAAAGGGAGTTGATTCACATGTAGGGAGTCTCCGACATTTAATTCAGAGACATCGACTTCAATGCTTTCGGGGATACGATCTGGGGGACTTTGCACTTCTAGTTGCATAATCACCGTATCTAAGATCCCGCCAAACGTTTTGACTCCAACCGCCTCACCCGAAAAGTGAATCGGCACCGTAACGGTCAAGCTGCCTTGAGAGCCGATTGAGAAGAAGCTGAGGTGATACAGGTTGCCCTTCCAGGGGTGCGATTGCACCTCTTTGAGCAGGGTTTTACCACTCCAGGGAAGATCGGTGATATTTAGCTGAATCACCGTATTGTTGAGGGAGGCTTTCTTAACCAAAGATTCAGCCGTCTTGGAGTTTAACGCGAGTTCGACAGACTCTGCTCCATTGTGTCCATAGAGGACTGCCGGGATCAAACCACCTCGCCGCAGCGCATTGGGTTTGCTACCAGGAGCACGTTTTTGACATTCGATTGTGAGTTCCATACCAGTTACTAAGCAATTGCAAACGTGAATAAATCAGTGAAGTTGAACCTTGTTTAAGCGGCTCCGTTAGCGTGTAGCAGTGCCCGCTTGGGTCCGTGAATGGGGTCTTCGACAATAATGGTCTGGTCGCGACTCGCACCCAGGGAAATGATAGCGATTGGCACTTCCATCAGTTCTGCCAACAATTTCAGATAGTCGAGTGCCCTTTGAGGCAAATCTTCGAGCGAACGGCAATTCTCCGTTGATTGTCGCCAACCGGGAACTGTTTTGTAGATGGGTTTGCACGAGGCAAATCGATGGGCGTTGCTGGGAAAATCCTGGCAATATTGCCCATCAATTTCATAGGCAACACAGACTTTAATTTCCTCCATTTCATCCAGCACATCGAGTTTAGTGATGGCCAGACAATCTAACCCATTGATTCGCACAGCATAGCGACCGATCACTGCGTCAAACCAGCCACACCGACGCTTTCGCCCGGTGGTAGTGCCGAACTCTGCGCCGCGATCGCACAACATCTCTCCTATTGTGCCATTCAATTCGGTCGGAAAGGGACCTTCTCCGACGCGAGTGGTGTAGGCTTTCGCAACACCAATGACGCGATCGATAATGGTGGGACCGATCCCCGAACCAACGCAAGCCCCACCCGCTACGGGATTGGAGGAGGTGACGTAGGGATAGGTGCCATGATCCAGATCGAGTAATGTGCCTTGAGCACCTTCAAACAGGATGTTGCGCCGTTGCCTGACGGCTTCATAGATCCGCAGGGAGCTATCAACCACATGAGGACGCAGACGTTCAGCATACTGCAAATATTCTTCAATGACGGCTTTCGGGTCGAGCGGTGGCAGATCGTACAGTTTTTCGAGAATGACATTCTTGTAATTGATCGCCCAATTGAGTCGGCTCCGCAACGCTTCTGGCTCCATCAAATCAATGATGCGAATGCCTGTCCGCTCAGACTTATCAGCATAGGTTGGACCAATCCCTCGCCCCGTCGTGCCAATTTTGTGGGTGCCCCGTCGTTCTTCTGCCGCTCGATCGATCAGGCGATGATAGGGCATTGTGACGTGGGCAGTTTCTGAAATCAGCAGATTTTGGGTAGAAATGCCTAACGCCTCAACCTGATCCAGTTCTTCAATAAGAACTTTGGGATCAATCACCGTTCCTGAACCGATAATGCATTCTGTGTTGGGATAGAGAATGCCAGATGGGATCAGGTGCAGCTTGAACGTCTGGTCTTTCACCACAACCGTGTGCCCCGCGTTGACCCCGCCTTGATAGCGCACAACCACGTCTGCTGACTTACTCAACAGGTCGGTAATCTTACCTTTTCCTTCGTCGCCCCACTGGGCACCAATCACAACAACGTTAGCCAAGGGTTTAAGTTGGTAGAATTCAAATAATTACGCAAACTCTAATTATCGACATCGGATGCAACTGATGTCAATGCTGATTCTCTCCATACTTTCTTATTAAAGAGGTTCCCGTGGCTCTATATGCTGAATTACACCGCCATCTTGGCGGATCGGTCGTGCCTCGTGTGTTATGGCGATATTTTCAACGCAATCGGACTGATTTAATTCAAAATTTTGCGGATTACGCAGATTTTGAAGCGTTTTACACTCGCCCCCGCAATACGCTGGCTGAATATCTGGAGCTTCACACCCTCGTGGAGAGTGTCCAGACCGATGAGACGTTGCCCTATTTCATTTATCGATTGTTACGGGGGGCCTATATCTTTGAGAACTTGGCTTATCTGGAGTTGCGCTATACCCCTTATCTGCGGACTCCGGAACACCTCAGCCAACCGGAACGAATTGAACTTATGTCAAGCATTGTTGACGTTGTAGGGCAGGCGAGTCGAGCGCTGGAATACCCTATCGTCACCAGCCAAATTTTGTGTATGCATTCCCGGTTGCCCTATGAAGTCAATCGGGCGATCGTTGAACTGGCGGCAGAAAAGCGGCATTTTGTCTCTGGAATCGACCTGGCAGGGGGAGATGCCCACTATGCCGATCGCCTGGATGAGTACATTGAGTTGTATCAGTATGCGCGATCGCTGGGGTTGAACACGACAGGTCACCTCTATGAAACAACAGAGGGGTGCTATCCAGAGTTGCTGCCTCATCTCATGCGAATTGGTCACGGCATTCAGATCCCGCTGCTGCACCCTGAACTGTTGCCTGAATTGGCAGCACGGGGGCAATGTCTGGAGGTGTGCCCGACCACCTATATCAAAACTGGGACGCTCAAAGACATCCGGCAGCTAAAGCTCGTGTTCGATCGCTGCTTTGAAGCCGGGGTTGATATCGCCATTTGTACGGATAACGCCGGATTACATAACGTCCGTCTGCCGTTTGAGTACGAAAACCTGTTGACCTACGACATTATTGACTTTGAGCAGTTGCAGATCTGTCAGGAAGCCGCGTTTCGTCATGCCTTTGCGTGGCCCCACGGGGGTCGTCCAGCCGATCTCTTGACGGGCTTATTGAAGGTAGAAAGTGATTCCCCAGAGAATTCATCTGGCGATCGCAGCTTCGCTGAATTGTCCGTAGGACGATAGCTAAAGTTGCTATAAATCGAACTGACGTTAAACACTAAGTACTGTTTTCACAGATAGGGTTTGGAAATAAAACCAGGGGCGTGTGGGGGCTGTGCCCCTGCACCCCAAATTCCCGTCCTTATTTACGACGAGCTGTACTAAGAAGCCGGAGTTCTTGCAAGAACTCCGGCTTCTCGTGTTGCTAACCTGTGCGCAACGGGGATTTATGCTCCGCGCTGCAATGCTGTCTCAATCTGCTTAAACTCTTGTTCCAACCGTTGCTTGAGCTTATTGGGGACTGGACGATTGGGATAGGAGCTATAGTGACCCGCCAACGAGTTAAGAGCCGTCCGCATGGTGGTGAAGGACGCTAACTTGGTTACGGAAGGGTCGCGGCGATATTGCGAGGTGAATGCATTGATAAGCTGCTTTGCCTCTGCCTGGGCGGCTGATTTTTCGGGAGTGTTGTCCGGCAACTCCAGTGCAGTTCTAAGGCTGTTGACCACTGCCAATGTGTCCTGGCGGTAGTTTCCAGATAGTCCGGAGGGTGACGATGAGCAACCCATTAGACCAATCATGACGACAAAGGTTAAAGCCAGAGAAACCAGGCGAGATAAAAGTCGCTTCATAAAACCTCGATTTGTAAAGAGCGTAACGGCAGCTTGATGTAACATTTTAATACAAGTTTTAACAAAACTTGACAATTAATGGGGATCAAACTCCATTGCAATCTTACCACCGTATACTGTACTCCCTAACTTATCCTTCAGAGGGAGTCTGTGCTTCTCGGCGTTGTCGTAATTTCAACAAGATCTCGGCATGAACTTCACGGGTGATGGGATAGAAGTATGCCAAGACCAAGCCCAGGATTAGAACCACCGTTGGAATGGGACCAATCATCCAGCGAATAGCTTCAATGGCAGATTCGGGTTGTGGAGGTGGACTTTGACCGGGAGTTGCTTCAACAAAACCTGCCTGACCCAATGCTTGACCAACAATAAACAACGCCAAGAACAAACTAATTTTTTGTAGAAATACTAGGAACGCATAGAAGATTCCTTCTCGGCGTTGCCCAGTTCGTAGCTCGTCCAGCTCAATCACATCCGGCAACATCGACCAGGGCACCAGATAGGCAGTGGCAACTCCGACTCCTGCCATTGCCGCCAAGACGTATAACAGCAATGTTTGCCCCGGTTGCAGAAAAAATAGCCCTCCTTGAGCAATGATCCATAAGCTCATGCCCAAGAAATAAACGGTTCGTTTGCCCTGTCGCTTGCTCACCGCACTCCAAACAAACAGCATGACGATCGCCACTCCCTGAACTGCGAGGGCGATCGGGAAGTAAGACCCCATCTCCATCCGGTTGACCACAAAGTAAGGCAGGATCGTGGCGGTCAGTTGAAACGCTAGCCACGAACAGAGATAGATGCCAATGACATACAGAAATGGTCGGTTACTGAGAACGATTTTGATCTGTTCCAGAATGGGCAAGCTGGGTTCGGCATCAACGGTATAGCGTTCCCTCGTGCCCCACACACACCAATAAATTGGAAAGACTGACAGAATGGCGCAAACGGCTCCCAACACGACATATTCCTGAATGGGGTCAGTGACGATGTTAAAAATCACCAATCCCAGTAACAAAGACAAAATGCTGCCACCAATGGAGAAAGCAAAGCGAAAGCTGTTGAGACTGGTACGCTCGTTGTAGTCTTTGGTTAACTCAGGCGTGAGAGCGGTGTAGGGTAAGTTGACCGCTGTGAAAGCCGTGTTAAACAGAATAGAAACGAGGACGTAATACCAAAACAGCCACACCTTATTTGCAGCAGGGTCACTGGTAAATTGTGGGACAAGCCACTGCAAAAAGAAGAACAGCCCAAAGGGAATGGCTCCAAAGATCATCCAGGGACGGCGGCGACCCCAACGGGACTGAGTGCGATCGCTCATGACCCCCACAATCGGGTCATTGATGGCATCCCATACCTTACCAATCGCCAAAATATTTCCAGCCGTTCGGGGGTCTAACCCCGCCACATTGGTAAAGAAGACCATTAGAGAAAACGTCAAAATTGTGACGGTAATTCCTGAGCCTGCATCCCCTGCCCCATAGGCGAGTTTTGTACTCAAACTCAACTTTTCCGAGTCATCCGTTGAAGCAGCCACAGGAGGATTGGTCATAACTCTGACAAACGAAACCTAGACAACAGTTGTATCATTCTTTTCATCTTTAAGTATTCGTGTTGCTGCTGTCATGTCAGATCTCTACGTTTCCTGGTCAGATTATCACCACAACATTGAGCGGCTCGCTGCCAAAATTTATCAATCCGACTGGACCTTCAACCAAATTGTGTGTCTTGCCAAGGGAGGTTTGCGAGTAGGAGACATTCTCGCTCGCATCTATGATGTTCCCCTGGCGATTTTAGCCGTGTCCTCCTATGGGGGAGCCAATAACCAGGTGCGTGGCTCCATCACGTTTTCGCATGATCTGACCATGACCACCGCTAATCTGGGCAACCGAGTCTTATTAGTCGATGATTTAGTTGATTCAGGGATGTCATTAAAGCGAACCCTGACCTGGCTCGATCGCAAATATGGCTTCTATATCGATGAAATTCGCACAGCGGTGTTGTGGTACAAAGAATGCTCAATTATCGCCCCCGATTATTACGCTGATTATTTACCCGATAACCCCTGGATTCATCAGCCATTTGAGAAATATGAACAGATGACTCCGGCTGATTTAGCAGCCAGTCTCAATCAACCGTCTAACGAGGTCAGTAGTGGCGTGTAAGTCGGAACAGAGTAGTTCAGGAGAAGCCGTGCATCACGTCTCCTTTTCCTGACAAAATCATCCTGCTCTGCGACACAACCCGTGTAAGACTCTACTGGGGGTGTTTTCAATCGTCATCCTTGCCTCAAATCCTGCGGATTGGGGTTGCAATGTGTCCATTGTTAGAGGTATGCATGATGGGGCGATTTCCTTAAAGAGGAGGCTGCTTCATCTCGCTGTTTCGTGGCTCAACAAAGACACTTTCTAATTTGCAGTTGTGCAAAATGCAGCCAATCCTCTAGCGCAAGCGACCCACTTCATGTAGACTCTGCCTGACACCCGTTTTGCTTAACCCCATTTCTCCAATGCCCTCCCACCTATATCATCTGATAGCGTTTATCGTTTCTGTAGCGGTTGTCCTAGTTAGTACACCGATCGTCAGATTTATTGGTCTTAAAAGCGGCTACTTCGACCCCCCTGGTGGACGCAAGATTCACCAACGACCCATGGTTCGTCTGGGTGGAGTTTCCATTTTTTTAGGCACTGTTATCTCTCTCCTGATTGTCTGGGGGATTGGTGGGTTTGGTATATTACCGCCAGATAAGGAATATGAGATTTGGGGAGTCACCATTGGGGGATTAGCTTTCTTTCTGATTGGGTTAGCGGATGACCTGTTTAGCCTCCGGGCAATTACTCGACTATTTCTACAAGTGGTCGTTGCATCGGGAGCTTGGTGGGCGGGGGTTCACATTGATTTTCTAACCATTCCATTTGTGGGCTTAACTCAATTACCCCTGTGGATCAGCCTACCGATTACGGTGATCTGGTTGGTAGGGATGGCAAATGCCATTAACTGGATTGATGGACTAGATGGCTTAGCGGCGGGAGTTTCTGGCATCGCTGCAATGGTGATGTTAGTGGTGTGCCTGTTTATGAACCAACCTGCTGCCGGAATGATTGCGGCGGCATTAGCAGGTGGCGCATTGGGGTTCCTGCGCTATAACTTCAATCCGGCTCAAATCTTCATGGGAGATGGAGGGGCTTACTTTATCGGGTTTACCCTGGCAGGGATCGGAGTCGTCGGGCTGGTCAAGAGTGTGACGACTGTGGCAGTGTTGTTGCCTTACATCATTCTCGCAGTGCCGATCTTGGATATGTCAGCGGTGATTCTCGATCGCCTCCGTAATGGTAAATCTCCTTTTATCGCCGATAAGCGACATCTACACCATCGGCTGTTGCAAGCGGGTCTTCCCCATCGCTTTGTTGTATTGTTCATCTATTCTCTGACGCTGTGGGTGGGTAGTCTGGCTTTAGCGTTTTCGGGCATCCCCAGTGGCTTAGGATATGCGATCGGAGCTACGGTGCTGTTAAGCTATACAGGTTGGCAAGCTAGAAAGCACGCCCGTCAATAGTTCTTTGAATTTTGCAGAACCTCTTTAAATCGCAATCAAGAGCAAGCCTCTCAGTTGCTAATAAATCACCCATGAATGCATCTATTCCCAGTGCTGAGATTATTTGTGTCGGAACCGAGTTGCTGTTAGGCGAGATTTTAAACAGCAACGCTCAATTTTTGGCGCAACAGCTAGCCGAACTGGGAATTCCCCATTATTACCAGACCGTTGTGGGTGATAACCCGATGCGATTGCAGAAGGTGCTGGCGATCGCCTGCGAACGCTCCCGTCTCCTGCTGTTTACGGGCGGATTGGGTCCTACTCCCGACGATCTGACCACCGAGACTCTGGCAGATTTCTTTCAAGTGCCGTTGATTGAACGTGCCGATGTTTTAGAAGACATCACCCGCAAATTTACCCAACGGGGACGGGTCATGTCCCCCAGCAACCGCAAACAAGCCCTGATCCCTGAAGGCGCAGAAGTACTACCCAACCCAACGGGCAGTGCCCCCGGTATTATCTGGGAACCTCGCCCTGGATTGACCCTGATGACCTTTCCGGGGGTGCCCAGTGAAATGAAGACGATGTGGCAGGAAACGGCTGTGCCCTATCTCCAGATCCAGGGGTGGGGACAGGGGGTGATTGTCAGCCGCACGTTGCGATATTGGGGCATTGCGGAATCGGCTCTAGCCGAAAAGATTGCTCCCTTTTTTGAGTTGCAAAATCCCACCGTCGCACCCTACGCCGATAACGGAGGAGTGCGCTTGCGCGTGTCTGCCCGTGCCGAAACACCCGAAGCAGCCCAACAGTTGATTGAGCCTGTGCAGCAACAACTTCAGCAGGTGAGCGGAGCCGACTTTTATGGAATGGATAGCGACACCCTGGCGATCGCGGTGGGTCGGTTATTGCTGGCGGCAAACCAGACCGTCTCAGTGGCGGAATCCTGCACGGGTGGTGGATTGGGGCATCTGCTCACGGCAGTACCGGGAAGCTCTGCCTATTTTTGGGGCGGAATTATCTCCTATGACAATCAGGTCAAGGTGAATTTGCTGGGCGTTAACACCGACGATCTGGCAGAACATGGAGCCGTCAGTGATGTTGTCGCCAAACAAATGGCAGCAGGCGTGCGCGATCGCCTCAACACCACCTGGGGACTAAGCATCACCGGCATTGCGGGACCCGATGGCGGTAGCGACGAAAAGCCTGTTGGCCTGGTCTACATCGGCATTGCTGGACCGGATGAGTCTGTGGAAAGTGTGATGTACCGATTTGGCACAAACCGGGGTCGCGATTTTGTCCGTTGGTTGAGTGCTTGTAGTGCCTTGGATTTGTTGCGACGCAACCTGTTGAGCAACCGAAGGGTTGCTTAGGACGGGGTGCAGGGGTGAAACCGCTGACTGGGGCGCAGCCCCACTAACTGTCTCGCCACTAACTATCTCGACAGTTGCTATAGCGTTATTTTTTGGACTTGAGGGGGGCGCGTCCGTTGTAAGGAGTGTCATCAGAAATACGAGAGGGTAGGCGGGGAGCCACGCCCACCGTATCAGAACTGGAGCGAGCGATCGGTAAGGTGAAATGGAACTGACTACCGCGATCGCGCCCATCCGACTCTGCCCAAATCTGCCCCCCCAATCCCACGACGATCTGGCGACAGATTGCCAACCCCAGCCCTGTTCCACCCGTCGTGCGGCGCAGTGCTCCTTCTTCCTGGTAGAAGCGATCGAACACCGTCTCCAAGCGATTCGGTTCAATGCCGCGTCCTGTATCAGCGATCGTGACTTCCATCATGCGGCTGCTATTTAAATTGGTCAGGTTCGCATCGATCGTCACTCGTCCCTGCGGCTCTGTAAACTTGCAAGCATTGTCCAGCAATCGAGATAACACTTCGACCAACCATTCCCCGTCTGCCTCGACCAACGGCAAATCAAGCGACACTTGAGAGGTCACCTGGGGCAACGGGGTATCAGAGCGGCGAGCTTGTAAACTACTCAATGCTAGTTCGACACACTCATCCAGGGATAAGGGTTCCACGTGCCACTCGACCCGACCACTTTCCAATCGCGAAAGGGTCAGGAAGTCGCGGATTAGCGTCCGCATTCGCTCAGCATCGGCTAAAGCGGTACTCAGCATGACCTGACGCAACTCCGGAGACATATCAGGCTCGCTGGCGAGGCTTTCGAGGCAGACCTGAATGGTTGACAGTGGCGTCCGCAGTTCATGCCCAGTGATGGCGATCAAATTGCTGCGAGTCCGTTCCAGGGCTTCGAGTTGCTGATTGAGATCCTCCAGATTGGCGTAAGCCTCGGCTTGAATCACCGCAACCCCCAACTGAGTGGCGATCGCATCCACCATCCCAATTTCGTCATCTGACCAGGGGTGGGCCGTTGCCTGACAGTGATGTAGCTCGACCATCCCCAGCAATCGCCCCTGATAAACCACAGGCACCATCAACCAGGAACGAATCTGCCCTTGTTCGATCACGCCCTTAAGGGCAGTCAAATCAAAGCGTTTTTCGGTATCAGTGTTAGAGATGGCAATCGGTTCCTGCGATTGCACCACGCTTTGAAATAGAGGATTATTTTGCAACGACCAGGATTGCCCCTGAAGTGAAGCGATCGCGCTACTTTTTCGCGACTCGTAGGTAATCGTGGTGCTGCTATCGGTGGCTTTGCAGCGATAGAGAATGCAGCGGCATACCTGCATGGCTTGCCCTAGCTCTTGCACGGCTACCTTAAAGATTTCCTCTGGGTTGAGCGATCGCCGAATGGCAGCGGTGATCGAGTTGACCAATCGTTCTTTGCGTTCCTTAGCGGCGATCGAACGGTAGGCTTTGAGGAGTTTGTATTGTCCCGCCTGGAGATGGGTTACCAACCGTTGAGCAAACGGGTCAGGATCAATCTCCTGCTTCTGAGAAGGGATGGTTGTTAAAAATTCTGCCTTCGCCTGCTCGATTTTATCCGCCAGATCCGGTCGATAGAGCAAGATTCGATCTAACAGCAATTCTGCCGCTCGACAACTGACCTGTCGGTCAAACGTCCAGATGCCTTCAAAGCGACGAGTCTGATCCATTCCCATCGGCTCAGATTCCGTCTCTTTAGCCGTTTTGAGCCGTTCCCGACAGATCAGACAAGTAGCATATTGTTTACCCAGAACGACCAAATGCCACTCCTGGCTGAGTTGATCACCCGGCTCAAAAGCGATCGTCTCATAGTGGTCTGAGCCATTCATAAAGCTGGTTTCCGGAGCCGCCAGGACGTAGACCTGGGAGGTTAGCTCCGAAATTCGCAGGTAACGATGTGCCTCCTGGCGATAAAACCGCTCTCGTTGAAAGCTGGCAATCACCAGGGGCTGTTCGCCAACCGCCAAAACTTGATCTTCCATGGCGTGAGACAACGCCGTTAAGGAAGATTTGAAGTAAAGCTGAGGTCGCAAATGAGGCAGGCTTTGCAGTAGCTCTTCCAGGATGGAAGTGGAAATGCTCATTCGACCTCAATTCCTTTTGGCGTGAAGTGACTCGTCACAAACGTTAGCAATCGTCTCACCGAACTTGCTGAAGTGCTCTCTAGTCCACTATATATTTTCTGCCAAAAGGGGAGGGTTGAGGCAACACTACTTCAGAGATGCTGCATTTTATGGCTAAAAGATTACGAAATTGAAACAGTTTCAGACGTTTTAGGGTGGAGGAGAGGTTTACCTTCGCAATAGTCGGGCACCGGAGCATTTAACAGCGTCAGGATGGTAGGAGCCAGATCGGTCAGATGACCCTGCTGCGCTAGACCTGCATTTGCCTCAATGCCGGGTCCTTTTGCCATGAGGAAGCCGACAGGTTTGTGTCCGCCCGTGTTGCAGTAAGGCACCGGACCGATACGTCCAAATTCAGGGCTATCCACCACATCAATGGGGCGATCGCGCCATTCCACAATCAGATCGGCAACGGGCAAGCCAGGTTCAGAGTCCATCGCTGTCTGACGAGTGCGGACGACGCGCACTACCATCGGTTCACCCGTACGGGCATCCTTGAGCTGATAGAGCTTTTGTGTCAGGTCTTCACAGAGCGCGTCATACTCAGCCGGATCGACAATGCCATGAGCTTCCCGTCCTTTAACGTTGATCCGCACATGCCCATCCGAGAAATTGGGCAGCGCGAACGCCTTCATCTTTGACCAGAGTGGGCGATACCACAGCGTTGGTTGCCAGAACAGCGAGGGATATTGTTTGAGCAGTTGATAGGGGGAAATCAGGCTGGGGGCATTAGACTTCCACACCTGGTCGAATTTGTCCTGATACTTACCGGGCAACCATTGTCGAATGAATCGCTTCAATGGATTGCGATCGTAGCGACGTTGCCACACCTCACCTGCCCAGCTTTGTCGCTTGGGGTTGCTGACCGGGGGAGGAGGTGGTGTGCCTGCGTTTCCTTTCATCAAGGCAAATTGCCCAGGAAAGCTGTAGCGGTAGAGAAACTCTGGCAAAAAGACCATTGTAGGAATATCAGTGGAGTTTGCCCCCATCCCATCAACCGAGAAGACCAAAACGTAAGCATCTTCTGGAGCTTGAGCCGCAATTTCCCCAACGGCGTGATCGATCGCCTCATAGACTTCCAACAGTGGATCACCTTCAAACACATCTTTGGGGCGATAGGGATGGAGCGGGTGGTCGGGCTGGCTAATGTACCAGAAGTCGTGGCTGGCATAGTGTGCTTCATCAATCACCGTGAGAAACAGATCCCACTGATCCTGCTTCATCATGTCGCGGCACATCTCAAGCTGACGTTTGATGCCTGCATGAACCGTCTTGTGCAAATACCGCAGGTTATTCTTATCCCAAAAACAACCGTACTCCTTGTAAATGGGTAGCTTACCGTATTGCTGATAAAGCTGTTCCAACAACTCTGGGGGGCGAGAGCGACGTACCCCCACCTGAGGTCCATTGACCTGCTCAGACATGGGAATTTGGGGAGTTCTCAAAACAGCTACTTTGTATGCTTCCCCCAGCGCATAAAAAGGTGGATGGCGATCGAAGTCGTAGACCCCCTCTTCGCCTACATCATAGGTGGTTTGATTAAAGGCTAATCGTCCCCAATACCCAGTTTTTTGAGGAGAGCAACCCGTCAAAAACGTCGTCCATTGCATTTCTTCGGGCGTGCTGCCGTAGGTCAATTGCCCATATGTCCCCTGCGATCGCAGCGCGTTCAAATTCTTAAGATGTCCCTGAGCCATCCAGCTTTCTAGCAACTCTGGGTGAACGGTGTCGATTCCAATGGCGATAACAGGACGCTTCATGCATTTCCTCCGGGGAGTCAAACCTGGTTAAGATGGTTGCCTTTAATGTATATACTGCACCTTTTCGATGGTAGAGATCCCGATCCAATTCGGCTATTACCTCAAATCATCTTCATCGGTTCTTTTTAGAGAACCCATCTTCAGAATAACTGCATGAAGTTTCCGTGAAATCTTGACCAGAGTGCGTAGGATAAGAACGTCAGGGTTTTCGCGGATGGAATGGGTTTGATATACCAGAGGAGTGGATCGGGATTACCTCCCATGACCACTTCCAGGAAATTCAATGGTTCAATGCTATTTCCAAACCTTATCTGGGAATATCAACACTAAAATAGCGTCAGTTCGGTTTAAGAGCCCGGCGAATGAATTCGCGGCTACTAAAGCGAAGTCCGCCGACGCGGACTCCGGAAAATGCAGGATTTGACGAACCGACGCAGGTCGGTCTTGCCCCGATAGCGGCGGTTTTAACCGCCGAAATCCTGATCCCGAATTCACGTTAAATAGCGTTACGATTGGCAAGGGCAGTGTGACTGGCGCAGGAGGAAATGCTGGATGTCTGAGTGGAAGCTAAATACACCCGTCGCGATGCTGATCTTTAAGCGTCCCCAAACGACGGAAAAGGTGTTTGAAGCCGTCCGGCAAGCCAAGCCCCCCAAGTTACTTGTTGTCAGCAATACCCTGAGTAAAACCCCCGATGAGCCGCTCGAAGAAAAGTGTGCCGCGACCCGTGCCATTATCGAGCGCGTGGATTGGGATTGTGAGGTGCTGAAGAACTACGCTGACACCTACATGGGTTGCAAGCAGCGGATTTATAGCGGCTTAGATTGGGTGTTTCAACAGGTCGATCGCGCCATTGTCTTAGAGGATGACTGTATCCCCCACCCCACTTTCTGGCGGTTTTGTGATGAGTTGCTCGATCGCTACCAGGACGACGATCGCATCGCCGCTATCACCGGAGACAACTTCCAACTGGGGCGCAGACGCACCCCCGACAGCTATTACTTCTCTCGCTACACCCATTTCTGGGGATGGGCAACCTGGCGACGCGCCTGGAAAAACTACGATGTCAACATGAGTCGCTGGACTGAACTGCGCGATCAGGGTTGGCTGGAGCAGTATCTGGGCGAACCGGAAGCCGCTGAGTGGTGGAAGGACACCTTCCAGCGAACCTACGATGAAAAGGTCGATACCTGGGATTGGCAGTGGATTCTCTCGTGCTGGGTGAATAACGGCTTGACAATCGTTCCCAACGTCAATCTGGTGTCTAACATTGGCTTCAATGCCGGGGCAACCCACACGGGAGATGCTAGCGATTGGCGAGCCAATATGGAGACGCAGGCGATCCAGTTTCCCCTGAAACACCCGACTACCGTAACTCGTCATGCGGAAGCCGATCGCTTTGAGCAGCACGAATACTACAACTTCTTGACTAACCAACGGAAGCTGGAATATCGGCTGAAACGACGGTTTCGAGTGGCAAAACGGGCATTACAAGACCAGCTTAAATCAGTCTTTGCAACTCACTAACGTTCAGATTCCCGAAATCTTGAAGATTCCGAGAATCTCAAGATTGCAGTATAGTACAGGTGACCTATGCTATTTTTACGGCACTATAGGGAAAGATTCATCTGAGCTATCATGACTACCGCCGTGTTGCCCCCTTCTCACTTTCAATCTCTAGAACAAGCCCTCCAGCATTTCTTTGGGTACGATCGCTTCCGTCAGGGGCAACAAGAGGTGATCGAAGCGGCTTTAGAGAACCAGGATTTGCTGGTGGTGATGCCGACAGGACGGGGCAAGTCCCTTTGCTTCCAGTTACCTGCCCTGTTGAAACCGGGGATCACAGTCGTCGTCTCTCCCCTGATCGCGTTGATGCAGGATCAGGTGGAAGCTCTGCAAGCCAGAGGGATCGGCGCAACCTTCTTAAATAGCAGCCTCAAGGTAGCGGAGGTACGTCAACGCGAAGCGGCTATTCTCAAGGGGCAGATCAAGCTCCTGTATGTGGCTCCAGAACGGTTGATGGCAGAGAGGTTTCAGCCATTTTTAGAGCGCATTCATGCGGAAATTGGCATCGCTACGTTTGCGATTGATGAGGCACATTGTCTGTCGGAATGGGGACACGACTTTCGCCCGGAATACCGCCAATTGAAAGAGTTACGGCGACGTTATCCCGATGTGCCGTTTTTGGCGTTAACGGCTACTGCCACCGAGCGGGTACGACAGGATATTATTCATCAACTCCAGTTGCGATCGCCCGTCGTTCACGTTGCCAGTTTCAACCGCCAAAACCTCTACTACGAAGTTCGCCCCAAACACCGCTACGCCTACAAAGACCTGCTGAAGCTGATTTGCCAGAGTGAGGGAGCAGGTATTGTCTATTGCCTCAGCCGCAAAAAAGTGGATGAGATCACCTATCGTTTGCAGGAAGATGGGGTTGAAGCGTTGCCCTATCACGCTGGGTTGAGCGATGCCGAGCGCACCCTGAACCAGACTCGCTTTATTCAGGGTGAGGTGCGGGTGATGGTGGCGACGATCGCCTTTGGTATGGGCATCGACAAACCTGATATCCGCTTTGTCATTCACTTTGATCTGCCCCGCAACATGGAGGGCTATTACCAGGAGTGCGGGCGAGCAGGACGGGACGGACAATCCAGTGCTTGCACCCTGTTTTTTAGCTATGGCGATATCAAAACTATCGAGTACCTGATTGCTCAAAAAGTTCACCCAATCACAGGTGACCCACTACAGGAAGAACAGCAGATTGCCCGTCAACAACTGCGCCAGGTGCTCGATTATGCCGAAGGACTGGACTGCCGTCGCATCATTCAACTGGGCTACTTTGGTGAGCGGTTTGAAGGACACTGTGGCAACTGCGATAACTGCCTCAACCCCAAACCTGTAGAGGATTGGACGATTGAGGCACAAAAGTTTCTCTCCTGTGTTGCCCGCTGTGAGCAACGGTTTGGCATGAAGTACATCATTGATGTGCTGCGGGGGTCAAAAGACCAGCGCATCTTCAAGAATGGGCATCATCGCCTTTCGACCTACGGCATTGGTCGCGACCAAAGTACGGAGGAATGGCGCATCCTGGGGCGATCGCTCCTGCATCAAGGGTTCCTGGAGGAAACCGATGACGGTTACTCTGTGCTCAAACTCAACGCCGAAAGCTGGCAAATCATGCGAAAACAGCGATCGGTCTACGTGGCGATGCCAACTCTAGTCGGTCGGGATGATTAATCAAAGCAATAGTGCTTTTTGACGGGCTGAAGAATATTCCAGGTGCAACTCATCCCCGATGGAAAGGTAACTAAATCGCCCTTGCCCATTCGCACAGGTTCTCCACCTTGCGGAGTGACAATGACATCGCCTTCCAGAAAGTAACAGGTTTCCTGAGCGTCATACGACCAGGGGAACTCGGATACCTCTTTTGTCCAGATTGACCACTGCTTCACACCCAACTCTGCCAAGCGTTCTGGAGTGGGTTCACGCTCAATTTGAATAGTCAATGGTTGAACCTGCATTTGAAAGCTCTCCTGACGTGTGCGGTTTTAATGCTCCCATCTAGATTACCTGGAAACGTTGCTGTCAGGGCAGTTCACGAAATACCCTTACCGATTGAGGGAAGCATAGCCGCAAACAGAGCCGAATAATCACTCTCGGCTAAGCCTGCATCACAGGCTGATTCTAGAATCTGACGGACTCCCTCCAGGCTATCGACTCGTAACTGGGATGCGATCGCCTCCTCTAAAAATAACCGTGTGTCCTTCAACAAATGCTTAGTCGGGAAGTTGGGATTGGCAAAATTGCCTTCGATCATGCGCTGCAATTTCTTGTCAAACGTAGGCGCATAGAGCGCACTTTGCCGCAGGATCTGCATGAAGGTTTCCACCTCAACCCCCTGCTGTTGCACAAACCCCAGACTCAAAGCGAACCCAGTCGTGAGGGAGCTAATCAACTGGTTCAGGGCAAGTTTTAGAGCGGCAGCGGAACCGACCTCACCAATCAAACGGGGTTGTTCACCAAAGTTTTGAAAGAGGGGTAACCATTTCTGAAATTGAGCTTCAGACGCGCCCACCATCACCAGCAATTTGCCTGACTCCACTTCGGGAATGCTGCCCAATACCGGAGCCTCCAGATAATCTCCACCCTGAGCCGCGATCGCCTGTTGTAGTTCTCGGCTCTGGCTAGGGGCGATCGTTCCCATCTGAATCACGGTGCGGTTTGTGAGGTGCGATCGCGTCTCATCCGATAACAACACCTGCTGAATTGCCGGAGCATCACTCAGCATGAGAATTACAGCTTCACAGCGTTGCAACACCTCTGCTGGAGTATCGGCAACTTCAGCCCCCGCAGCCTTGAGGGGATCTAGCTTCGCGGTTGTGCGATTGTAGGCAATGACCCGATTTCCGGTATGTAGCAACCGCTTCGCCATTGGCAACCCCATCAATCCAATGCCAATCAATCCAATATCCACGCAATCTGCCCCCAACTGATGTAAATCCAGTCTCTTTAATTCAAGCGTATTCGAGTTCTACCTTTTGATTTTTTTCACCATGCACTCTAGATAGAGCAAAGCAAGCGATCGCCTTCACTAGGATAAGGGCATGAAGTTCGTTAAGGAATGTGAATTATGGCTGCACCTACGCCAACTGAAACTCGCCCTTCTACTGACCTGCCTCCTGTTGCACGGGAATACAACGGAGTCGATCGCAACGCTTTTCTCTTTGGCTGGAATCCTCAAGCTGAATTGTGGAACGGTCGCATAGCAATGATCGGTTTCCTGGCTTATCTGCTGTGGGATCTCGGTGGATTCAGCGTATTGCGCGATGTTCTTCATCTACTACCTTACTAACAGTCACTCATCTTCAAGACAATCACTCACCTTAAAGATTGTCTGACTCTCTAATAGCAACTCAACCACTTAAAAACTAGCGTTGCTGAATCGGGGTGTGAACGCTGTATTCACATTCAACCTCATATCAGCAACGCTAAAAAAACATTTGGATTTCTGCTTCACACACTTTTACTTAGGGAAATTAAGGGTAATTAACATGTCTCACTTTAGTACTTTGCGTAGCAAATTAACGGACGTTGAAATCTTAAAAGCTTCATTGCGTGAATTGGGTATTGAAGTTCAAACGAACACTAAAGTTCGCGGATCAGGTTGTCAGCGAGTACGCGCTGATGTTGTTGCCGTATTAGAAGGTGAATACGACTTGGGTTGGCAGCAAAACGCAGACGGCTCATTTGACCTAGTAGCGGATCTTTGGGGTGTTGCTAAGAAGCACAACATGGGACAGTTGTTATCCGCAATCAACCAAAAGTATGCCGTTAATAAAACACTGGCAGAAGTTAAGCGTCCTGGCTTACAAAACGCCAATGTTAAGTTGGTTCAACATTCATAGTTGGAAACTGAGAATAGGGAATTAGGAAGTAGGGAATGGGTTAGCTTGAAATACCCGATTGCCTGTATTCTCAATTCCCTCTTCTGTTTTCATGGTTCTATAGCAACCCTAAATGATTTGTGAAAGTGCCCGCCCATCGGGCGGGCACTTTCACAAATCACCTTTTTCACAAATCAGATAGGACTGCTATAGTTTGTGGAATTTTAGTTGGGCAAGATTGGCAAGAGCAGCGTCACAAAGTAATAGACCAACGGTGCGGTAAAGACATAGCTATCGGCTCGATCCAAAATACCACCATGCCCAGGAATAAGCTGTCCCGAATCTTTGACTCCTGCATCCCGCTTCATCATCGACTCGGTCAGGTCACCTAAAAGACTGGCAATCCCAATGATTAAGCCCAACGCTAAACCAGTCAGAGGCCAGCCAGCCCAACCGAGATACCAGGTTCCAAAGATAGCGACGGCTACACTGGCTGCAACTCCAAACACGGCTCCCTCAACAGTCTTTTTGGGGCTAATGTCCGAGAGGCGCGTGCGACCAAAAAACTTGCCGACGACATACGCGCCAATATCTGCTGCCCAAATACACCCAAACGCCAATAGGGTCACGGTTAACCCCTGGGGCAAATCTTGAACCCCTGGAATGGGAAATGCCCAGAACCCTCCCAGGGGCAAATTGCTAAACTCTGCACTCTCTAGCGATCGCAACCGCACCCAATAACTGGGCAAATAGCCCCCATAAAACAGCCCCAAAATGGAAGCGGAGATATCAGCGATCGTGGCAAATTTGGGTTGAAACAGCAGGTAAAAGCAGATAAACGTGCCTGCAATGGGGACAACGGTATCTGCTAAAAAAGGGAATGCCGTACAGATAATTAATAAAACTTGAGTCGCTGCCAGGGTGGTTTTTGCAGCCGGGGCAATGCCTTTCGCTCGAACCAGTTGAAAATATTCGAGCTGACCCAGGTAGACGATTACACCAAACGCCAGGGTGAAATACCACCCTCCTAGTAATGTCATCCCCAGGGCAAGGACGATCGCAACAATAGCACTGAGGATACGCGGCAACGGCATAAATAACGAGTAAGCAAGGAAGTTAGCAATACCCCAATGGGGCACGTGAAGCAATGAACGGGATATTGGAGGTAATCGTAAGCGGGCGATCGCAAACGGGACGTGACGCAGAGCAGGATGTCAAATCAGCGCAAACGGCTGTAGCCACAGGAATTACAAGAATCAGAGTAAAGAGTAATCAACGTCTGATCTCAAGCTCTGTGACTAACGTTGCACACGGATCAGGTTTAATCAAGTTAAACCGTAACAGCTTTCTACTTTGACCGTGAAATTTATTAAATTCAGGTTAAAGATAAATGTTGCATACTTTAACGGGCATTCCAAGCGGTTTGAGACAGATTTGTATGCAAGGCTTGAATCTCGCTGATTCAGTCCAACTTTTCGCCGCTAAGGATAAAAATCGGGTCAACTGCCACAAATAGTTGATGGTTGCCACGCACCTCTAACCGATTGATAGCCGATTGCACCACTTCAACATTGCGGGCTCGCAGTTCTGCCAGACTCTCAGAAATGGCGTAAAGCGTTTCCAGGCTCGTAGCCGTGGCGACAATGCGCCCTTCTGGTTGCAGACGTTGCCACACATCTTGCAGGATGGTTTTGATTGGTCGTCCACCCTCGATGCAAACGCAATCGGGGCGTTCAGTGAGTCCCTCCAGACAATCAGGCGCATTGCCTTCGATCACCTCAACGTTTTTCACAGCAAAGCGATCGCAATTTCGCCGAATCAAGCTAGCCACTTCTTCATCGCGTTCCACCGCAACGATTTTGCCTTCGGGACACAATAAACCCACCTCAACGGGAATCGTGCCCGTCCCTGCGCCGATATCCCAAAATACGGCATTTGCCTTCAACCGCAGATGCGACACGATCAACAGACGTACTTCTCGTTTGCTCATGGGGATGCCTGGTAGCTGTTCAAAGAGTTCATCGGGAATACCAGGAGTCTTATACGACCAAAGGGAAGTAGGCATGTGGGGCAAATCACAAAGTACAGATAGGACACCAGATGGCGGTGCTTTACTTCACAGCTTACAACTCAATCTTCAGCCCTTCCCACTTTTATAGCTTTGGTCAGAAAGCTGAGGATAAAGGCAATGGCTCAAACCCTGATGCTGGGAAAGCTTCCTGACTCACCTCCACCCCATCAAATGTCACTACGGCTAATGTCCGAATCGGTTGCTCAAACGGTTTAGTGAGGGGTTGAGTAGATTTACCCTTGTTGAAAGGAATAGGCATCAGTTTAGATCCAGATGAAATATTTCTTGATTGTCTAGCTCAGTTGCTATGTCTCAACCTGATCCTGGTTCAGAGTTATCCCTAGAAGAATTAAAGGCACAAATTGCCAGTACTGCACCAGATGATCCTGTCGGTGGTGTTCCAAACCTGTTGATAACCTCTGTAAGACCCCCTGTAGTCCCCCTTACCAAGGGGGACGGCGACAGCCGGGGGTTAGTAGCAACAGATCTGAAACACTACCGGATGAATTTAGTGCGCTGTATCTCTTAGCCAACGTCTATGACGCTCGCCAGCAGCCTCAGTTGGCGATCGCCCATTGTGAGCAGGCGATCGGGGCAGCCCAACGGGCAAAAACCCCAGATTTAGAAGCCGATGCATGGGCGCGTTTGGGTTGCCTCCACGAAAATAGCCACAATATCTCAGCCGCAATTCAGAGTTACCTGTCTGCCCAGCAGCGATATCGAGACATCAACAAGAATAGTGACGCGTTAGACCTCGCAGAACATATCCGGACTCTGGAAAAGCAGATCTAAATGGAAACCTTTTTTGCTTTCGTTTCTAAGCCTTGACGACCTTTAAGGTCAACAGATCCGCATCGGCACACCCCGTCACAATTCCACCCGCCTGAAGCACCTGCTGCAAATAGGCGATCGCCTCTAGTGTGATTGGCTCACCCGGCACCAATACTGGAATCCCTGGAGGGTAGGGGCACACGAGTTCTGCACTGATGCGACCAACGGACTGGGCGATCGCCACCGTTTCGGATGGGGCAAAGAATGCATCACGAGGCGACAGAACCTGACCCGGAGAGGGAGGAGCAACCGATATCAAAGGGAGGCTACCCTGCGATTGGTGTGTGAACTGCTGGCTTAACGTCTCAAATCCCTGTACCAGTTGCTCGATATCGTGGGCAGTGTTGCCAAGGCTGAGAATGAAAGTCAAATGGCGTAACGACGGTAACTCAGCCGTGACCCCCAGCGTTTCGTGCAAGATTTCGTCTGCCTCAAATCCAGTGATTCCCAATTCGGTGACGTTGACAGTTAGGCGGGTGCGATCCAGCCCGGTGGCTCCTGCGAACCCCTGAAGGTGAGTCGCATCCAGTACAGAGATCCCCGGAATTTGGCTGAGTTGAGTCCGGGCAGTTTCTGCCAAAGCCAGGGTTTGCGACAGGAGTTCATGCCCCTGCATTGCCATCTGATGCCGCGCCGCATCCAGCGATGCTAGCAGCACAAAGCTGGGACTGGTGGATTGCACCAATTGCAGCGATCGCCGCAGTCGATCTCGATCAATGCGATGCGAAGCAGTTCCCTCTGGGGGGTAATCGCCCCGGACATGCAACATGGCAGCCTGGGTCATGGCTCCCAGGGTTTTGTGGGTCGATTGCACCGTCAGATCCGCACCACTCGCCAGGGCTGAGGGAGGCAAATCGGGATGAAACGCCAAATGGGCTCCGTGTGCCTCATCCACCAGCAGAGGAATGTGATAGCGATGGACAACTTGGGCGATCGCCTCCAGATCGCCACACACCCCATAGTAGGTGGGGCGCACCAACATTACTGCCCTGGCATCGGGATGTTGCTCTAATGCTGCCGCTACGGCTGCCGGAGAAACGCTATGAGCCACATCCCACACCGGGTCATAGTCGGGTTGGACAAACACGGGAACCGCTCCAGACAGCACCAGAGCCGCGATCGCCGACTGATGCACATTGCGCGGCAGGATAATCTTGTCCCCTGGATTGCACACCGCCAGAATCGCTGCCTCAATGCCACAGGTCGATCCATTCGCCAGAAACCACGTTTGCTCTGCCCCAAATGCCGTTGCTGCCAACTCCTGCGCCTGGAGAATCACTCCTTCAGGGGCAAACAAATTGTCCAGATCAGGCAACTCTGGCAAATCTGCCTGAAAGACGCGATCGCCCATCACCGCCGCCAATGACGGAGAAATGCCCTGCCCCCGCTTGTGCCCCGGTGTGTAGAACGCCGCATGGGGACGCTGAGCACATTGACGCAGCGCATCTAGTAGAGGGGTTGTTGCCTGGAGGGGTTCACCAGATTGCATAAGGATTTAGAAATGTAGCTTATACCGATTTGATTTGTGAATGCGACACATCAGATCCCCCTGATTCCGGTATTCCCCTCAATAAGCTACCGTGTACACACCAGTCCTCTCAGCTCCCTAAATCCCCAATTCTGGGGGACTTTGAGTTCTCCCAAACATCTTGTCGCTACTAAAAGCACCCGAACTTGGTACAGATGCGAAGCGCGCCTTTTGGTTAACTCAAACACCTTCTGCTAGGGGGTTTGGGGGAGGCAGTGGCGTCCCCCAATGGGGGTCTGGGGGAGACTCCCCCAATGCCTGGTTTTCAAGCGATTGAAACAATCAAACCTCTGATTTAGATAGAAGCAGAGATTCTGTATACACAGTAGCCTTAACAAGAGGGATTGAGGGGGATCGGTTTGGGGCAATGATTCTATCGCAAAGATAGTTTCAATTGGTATTAGATCTCTAGAGTCTTAGAGATTCCATAGACCTGACGATTTTAGAAGATTTTTAGTCAACAAAATACCCGCTGTCTTCAACTGCGCTCAACCAACTCATGCTTATGCCTTGAGCGCAGTCGAAGGGCACCCTCTCAAACGGTCAAATCCTTTCTAGAAATCGCCTTAATGAAACAGCCAACTGGTGAAAGCGTACTTCTGCCCTTTAATGACAGGCAACGATTCATGGGGATGGGTGAAGTAAGACGGAAAGAGTAGCACTGCCCCCGCTTCTGGCTTGACTTTAACATTCTGGCGATCGAAGTAGGTTTCGCCCCCCTCAAAGTCGTCGTTGAGATACCCCACCACACTGATGTCTCGCGTCGGGATACCCTCCTGCACCTCTTGAAAGCGACTCGACAGCAACACATTATCCACATGACGGTGATAAAACTGCCCCTCTCGATAGCGTAAGACGGTACAGGGTTCCGCATAGGGAAATTTTAGACCAAACTCTTGATGGAGGAGATTTTGGGCGATCGCCACCCGCCCCAACAACAACTGATTCGTCGATTGCAATAGCCCATCCTCACCGCCCAGTTGCAGCATGTCATTACTGCGAACCTGCGTATCCACTGCATCGATTAAAATTCCAGCTGACTCAAACGGACGGCACTCTGCTACTTGAATGATGTGCTTACAGAGTGTGGGTTCGAGCAATCCTTTCACCAAAAAGATATCGCTCCCCAGTGGAGTGAGGGTGTGGGAAGTCATCATGGCATGAGCCTCAACCGTCTCATCCACCCTAACCCATTCCCAAAGAAGTGGGATCAGGGGGGAGTGAGTATCCATCACCCTATTACCCCATCACCTATCTACCCCACTCCCTATTCCCTACTCCCTGTTCCCCATTCCCCACTCCCTCCACCGAGGAATGATAACCTGGAACAATTGACTCCCGATCGCCTTTATGATGAACCGCTCATCAAAAGCTCAATTTTTGTCCTACTTGTCCCAACCGATCGATCGCGTCGCGATCATCGTCATCGTGGTGTTGAGTGCGCTGATTGGCTTGCTGTTGCTGGGTGGAGGGCACACTGCCCCTCGTATCCGTGACTTTAGCTGGCAGAATAGACAAATTGGGGCGGAGGATACAGCATTTTTGTTGACCTTTAGTCGCCCGATGAATCACTCCAGCGTGGAGAACAATCTGCGAATTGAGCCACCGCTGGCAGGCAAGTTTAGCTGGGCTGGACGACGCATGGCCTACACGCTGGAGACTCCGGCTCCCTATGGCACTGAGTTTCAGCTTCAGCTTCAGGGGGCACGCGATCGCTTCAGTGAGGCAAACGACACAGACGCCCAGATTCAGCCTTTTGCAGGAACGTTTCAGACCCGCGATCGCGCTTTTGTTTATCTCGGTGTTGAGGGCGAAGAAGCTGGACGACTGGTGCTCTACAACTTGACCCATCAGCAGAAAAAACTGTTGACCCCCGCCAATCTGGTCGTGATGGATTTTGAGCCTTACCCCGATGGCGATCGCATCCTCTTTTCCGCTAGCGATCGCGCAACACAAGATCAGGGAATGCTCGACCAACGCCTCTACACCGTCACCACTGGCATTCAGGTCAAAGCTCCTGCTTTGTCTCCCTTTGAGCGGCAAAGTGCTCCTGCTCCCACTAGCTCTGGCTCACCCCAACCGCCAGGCGTCATCGAAGAAATCCTTGACAGCAAAGACTATCAAAATCTCAAATTTGACCTATCACCCAATGGTCAAATCATCATCGTGCAACGGGTCAATCGCACCAATCCAGCTGATTTTGGGCTGTGGCAACTCAAGGCAAATCAACCTCCACAACCGCTGCAAACTGAACCGGGAGGTGATTTTTTAATTGCCCCTGATAGCCAGGCACTGGCAATGGCGCAGGGTCAGGGGATGGCAATCCTGCCCCTGGAATCGGGAGCCGACCCGCTGGACTTTTTACCCAAGTTTGGCATGACGCTCAGCTTTGCCAGAGATGGCTCTGCCGCGGCGATGGTGCAATTTAGGGCAGACCCCGGTAACCCACTGCGATCGCTCTTTGTCGTCACCAACCAGGGCACCGAAAAAGAACTGCTAGAAACCAACGGTTCTATTCTCAATGCCCAGTTTGATCCCACGAATCGCCTTCTCTATGGCTTGATTACTGAGCGCATCCCAGGCGAAGAATATTTAGAGCAACCCTATCTGAGTGTCATTAATTTAGAAACCACAAAACGGACTGACCTGCTCAAATTGCCCATTCAACGCGACATTCAAATGAGCCTTGCCCCCGATGGCTTAGGCATCCTATTTGACCAGATTGTCACTCGTTCCCCTGACGAAGCACCGGATAGTTTGTTGCAGAGCCAGGATGGAGGAGCGATCGCCACCAGTCGTTTGTGGTTCTTGCCCTTAGTGATGGATAAGGATGGCAACCCCACCAAACAAGAACCCCAGGAATTACCTTTGCCGGGACTGCGTCCTCGATGGTTGCCCTGAGGAGCAGCATGAAATTAAGGCAAAGGACTGAAGAGGTTAGAAGGGTAAAACGGTAAAGAAAAACTTACTCCTCCACTCCCCTACTCCCCCATTTCTGAATCCTCCATCCTTCGCACAGACAAGATAAATCGCGCCTCTTCCCTTTTATTCTTCATCGTTTATCCTTTTCTTTCTGCCTCTCCCCACTCCCCATTTCCCTTTGTTTGTATCTCAGTTAACGAAACCAAACTCAAATCAGTCCGGTATGATCTCTGATTAAGGCATATACAGCGTTTATACTTGCTGCTATTTGCTTGATTGTCGTGTGTTCATTAGCAACTTGTGATCCAAGGATTCCATCATGAAGTCAATTCGTCGCCTGTTGATTTTGCCTTTAGTTGCTCTATTAACAGCCCTTACCGTCATTGCATGTGCGGGCGGTGGTCAACCTGAAAGCAACGCTGGCAACTCTGGTACTCCCATTCGAGTTGGCTCAAAAGACTTTACTGAGCAATTCATCATTGGTGAGATGTATGCGCTTGTGCTAGAAAAAGCTGGGTTTCAAGTTGAGCGCAAACTAAACCTGGGCGGCACTCCCGTCGCACAAGCGGGGTTAATCAATGGCGAGATTGATCTCTATCCCGAATACACAGGCACAGGGCTCTTAACCGTGCTCAAACTGCCCGCCAGCACTGATCAGCAAGAAGTATTTCAGACCGTGTCTGACGAGTACAAAAAGCAATTTAACCTGGTGTGGCTAGACCCTGCCCCCATGAACAACACCCAGGCACTGGCAATGACCCAGGAAGGCTCGACCCAGTTTGGAGTTAAAACCATTTCGGACATGGCAGCCAAAGCCAGCGAACTGACCATGATTGGTCCTCCTGAGTTTGAAGTTCGAGAAGATGGCTTACCTGGCATCAAAGCAGCCTACGGGGATTTTGAATTAGAAGCTTACAAAGCAGTTGACCCTGGCTTACGCTACAAAGGCCTAGTTGATGGCGAAGCAGACGTTGCTGTTGCGTTTGGCACAGACGGAGAAATCAGCGCGTTTAATCTTGTCCTGCTGGAAGACGACAAAAATCTCTTCCCACCCTATCAAGTTGCGCCAGTGGTACGTCAGGAAACCCTTGATACAAACGCAGGCGTCGCAGATGCACTGAATGCCCTGGCACCCAAGCTGACTGATGCGACGATGCAACGGCTCAACTATGAAGTGAGCGGCAATCAGCGGGAACCTGCGGAGGTGGCAAAAGAGTTTTTAACCCAGGAAGGATTGCTGTAACACAGTCAGTATGAAGGGGGCATGTTTGCATAGAGGCGGGTTTGGGTGCTAGAACCCAGTTCATTACCCAAACCACCTCGTCGTCAGCCAATGTTCAACATTGGGAGAGGCATAGGGTATTGTGAGCACAATTCGTTTTGAAGACGTATCGCTGCGGTTTCCAGGAACACTGCATTCAGCGGTCGATCGCTGCACTTGCACGATTGAAACCGGAAAGCTAGTCGTGATCTTGGGACCATCGGGTTGTGGCAAAACGACCCTGCTCAAGATGGTTAACCGCCTATACGAACCCACCTCTGGCAACATCTATATCGATGACATCAATATTCGGCGGGTCAAAGTTACAGCTTTGCGTCAAAAAATCGGTTATGTGATTCAGCAATCGGGGCTGTTTCCTCACATGACGGTGGCACAAAACATCGCTGTTGTTCCTAAGTTATTGGGGTGGTCGCGATCGCGCATTCAAAGTCGGATTGATGAATTGCTAGATTTGATTAAACTGCCTCCGGAGGAATATTGCGATCGCTTCCCCTCTCAGCTCTCTGGTGGACAACAACAACGGGTAGGGCTTGCCAGAGCACTCGCGGCTGATCCACAGGTGATGTTGATGGATGAACCGTTTGGGGCGATTGATGCCATCACACGAGCCACCCTGCAAGACGAGATCCTGCGATTGCAGCGTCAGCTCAAAAAAACAATTCTCTTTGTTTCTCACGACGTTGAAGAGGCCCTGCGCTTAGCAGACTCTATCTTGGTGATGCGTGCAGGGCAAATTGTGCAATACGATACGCCCTTCAACATTCTCGCCAAACCCGCTGACCAATTTGTGCATGACCTGATGGGAGCCGATGATATGGTGCGCCAACTTAGCCTGCTGCGGGTTGAAACGGTCATGACCCAGGCGATCGCTGATCAGCCACTAGACGGTAAACCGACGATCGCTTCCGATGACAGTCTTCGCAGTGCTCTTTCCTTGATCCTCCGCACAGGCGCATCTCAACTCACCGTTCTCGATAACGGTTCTGCGGTTGGGGTGCTTACCCTGGAGCACATCCGCGATTCTGCCAGTCTTGCAGGCGCGTGAGCTTTATGAGCTACATTCTTGCCAACCCTGGTATTGTCTGGAGTTTGCTGCTAGAACACCTGCAAATGACAGGCATTACCCTGATGATGGCCGTGCTCATCGCCTTACCCCTGGCTTTGATAATTAGCCGCTACCGCTGGCTGAATATCCCAGTTTTAGGAACGCTGGGTATCCTGTATACCATTCCCAGTCTGGCATTGATCATTCTGCTGGTGCCGATCTTTGGACTCAATGCCCGTTCCGTGATTGTGGCAATGGTGGTTTATACCCAGGTGATTCTGGTTCGCAACCTCGCTGTTGGGCTTATGTCTATCCAACCTGCCATTTTAGAAGCTGCCAAAGGCATGGGCATGAACCCGTGGCAACGCTGGTGGCAAGTTCAGGTGCCGCTGGTGTTACCCATCTTTTTGGCAGGGTTACGCTTAGCCGCAATTGTAGCGATCGCGATCGCCACTGTTGGTGCCAAGTTTGGAGCCGGAGGGTTAGGCACCCTCCTGTTTGACGGCATTGCTCAAGCCGGACGGTACGACAAAATCTGGGCAGGGGCGATCGTCGTTTCACTGCTTGCCTTTGTTGTGAATGGCATGTTGCTCAGCCTACAGTGGGCAACAAATCCCATGCGACGAGTTCAGTTTAGAATTCGGCGATCGTCCTCAACTCAAACCAACGCGGGGTAGAGGGAGTGGGATAAAAACGCAGGAGTGCAGCACTCGGTAGCGGGACACCTGCAAGTGAGACGCCCGCACTATGAATTGCCGAATGATTTCCCTACCCTACTCCCATTCATCGCAATGGCGGTTGCACGGAGCGTTGCAATGCACTCAAACCCACCTCCGCTAACAACGCCAGCACTGCAACGGGAATCGCCCCCACCAACAGTACCGAATTGTCATACAGCGAAAATCCCAGAACAACAAAGGTTCCCAACCCCCCTGCCCCGATAAAAGCTGCAAGTGTAGCACTGGCAATCACTTCAACCGTAGCCGTTTTAATCCCTGCAAGCACAACAGGCAACGCCAGTGGAATTTCCACCAGCCGCAACACCTGCACAGGTGTCATCCCCATGCCAAATGCTGCCTCTCGAATCAACGGGTCAACACTGCGAAAGGCGACATCTGTACTGATCAGAATGGGAGGCATAACTAACAGCGTCAGGGCGATCGCCGCTGACTGAAAACTCAACCCAAAATAGGGAATCGCCAGAAACAAGACCGCCAGACTGGGAATCACCCGCAACGCATTAAAGCTATTGATCAACACCGTCGAAGCAAGGCGCGATCGCGCACTCCACAAGCCCAACGGCAACCCCACAACTAACCCAACGACCAAAGGAATCAGCACCAACCACAGATGTTGTTGCAACGCCAGCAGCAAGTCTCCAGCGTTACTGGCTGCATAACGGTATGCCTTGATAAATACATCCACTGGCGATCGCCTTCCCGTGAGTGCTCTACTGCGAACCCTAACATAGAATCTACGGTAATTTTTAGGAGAATAGATAGCCGTGAAAAAATTTCCAATCTAAAACGCCAAGGACACCCGAACTTGGCGTCAATGCGAAGCGCGTATTCGGATAGACTGAAACACCTTCTGCTAGGGGGTTGGGGGGAGGCAGTGGCGTCCCCCAATGGGGGTTTGGGGAAACTCCCCCAATGCCTAGTCAACCTGGAATTTCGAGGACGAGACGCCTTTATCGACGAGTTATTCGTACAGGCAGACTATCGTGGACGGGGCATCGGTACAGCCGCTCCTGAGCTTTTAGAAGCACAGTGTCGAGAATTAGAGGTTCGAGCATTGCACCTGGAGGTCGAACACGAAAACGCCAAAGCCCAGCAGTTTTACCGCAAAGTTGGCTTTGGCGATCGCCACTATTATCTCATGACCAAATGGATTCAAGGCTGATGCCATTCTGGTACGGGCGCAGTATTCGACAGATAGTCACTGTTCAGCAATTGACCCTTGATCGAAGGCTACGCCCTACAACTCAGGCAATGCCCAATCCCAACAGGACAAAGCGCAATAGAAATACGCCTGCCAGAATCCATACCGCTGGACCCACCTCATGGGCTTTCCCTTGGAAGGACTTGATGATGGGGTAAGTCACAAAACCTGCTGCCAATCCTTCTGCGATTGAGAAGGTCAGCGGCATCATGATGATAGTCAAGAAGCAGGGGATTGACTCCGCTGGATCAGACCAGTTGATACCACCCACGCTGCCTGCCATCAAGACTCCTACAATCAACAAAGCAGCAGCCGTCGCAAAAGCAGGAATCGCCGAGAAGAGAGGAATAAAGAACACGGCTAGTAAGAAAAAGCCAGCAACAACCACCGCTGTAAAGCCAGAGCGTCCCCCTTCAGAAACACCTGCCGCTGACTCGATGTAGGTTGTCACTGTCGAGGTGCCCATGACTGCCCCAACTACGGTGCCTACTGAGTCCCCGACAAACGTGCGACCCGAACGAGGCAGTTCTCCTCTGTCGTTGATCATACCTGCCTGCACACCCACCCCTGCCAGGGTGCCAACGGTATCAAACAGGTCAACAAACATAAAGACAAACACAACTGCCAAAAAGTTAGTGAGGTTGGCTCCATTCAGTTGACCCAGACCCACAAACGCTTGACCGATTAAATCTAGAGGCAACTGAGGCACAGCTACAATGCCTTGGGGCCAGGGAGCAACGCCCAAAATCCAGCCCAACAGAGCCGTTGCCAACATTCCCCAGAGCAAAGCCCCCTTAATGCGACGGGCAATAAACGCTGAGGTGATCAAAATTCCGGCGATCGCCATCAGGGTTGCAGGGTTGCCCAATTCCCCTAGCGTAGTCTTAGTCGCCTCACTGGCTACGATTAAGCCTGCCCCCCCAACGGCCGGATCACCCGACAAGCCAATGTAGGCGATGAACAAGCCAATCCCTACAGCGGTCGCATGTTTGAGACATTCGGGAATGGCTGTAATCATCCGGCTCCGAATGCTAGAAGCCGTTAGCAAGACCAGCAGCACCCCTTCTACCAGGACAGCCGCTAACGCCAATCGCCAACTGATCCCCAATCCTAAAACAACCGAGAAAGCAAAAAAGGCGTTTAGCCCCATCCCTGGAGCCATGGCAAAGGGATAGTTAGATAACAGCCCTAAAATCAGAGTTGCGATCGCAGCTGAGACAGCTGTTGCAATCACCAACTCTCCAAAGAGGTCGCCAGATTGTTGTAAAAAGATGGCATTCGAGAGAATGCTAGGGTTCACTACTAAGATGTATGCCATTGTGACAAACGTAGTGGCACCCGCAATCAGTTCAGTACGGAAATTAGTATTGAGTTCTGAAAATTTGAAGAAGCGAGCGATCGCCCCTTCGTCTTTAGGAAATCCTGGGTTTGGTGATGAATTCGGTTCTACTTCAGTTGAGCGGCTCATGGCATCCCTGCAATCAACGTTTGCATATTAGGGCAAAATGCCATGGTAGACGATTGTAGGAGGTAACAAAAGATACTTTTCTGTTCGATTCGGAGTCTTGACCTCCCTATCCCTCCACCTCCTACCCTTTCCTCTCTCCATCCCTCCACCCTCCCACCTTTACGCCTCTACCCCTTCTCCTCTCCCCACCTCCGATTTCTTATTCCTATACAATTCTTAACGTACCCTTTACCGCTTCTCGGCAGGTTGCTTGATAAGGTTGAATTCGTCCGCACCCAGAGGTTTTGTTGCTGCCAATGAAGTCAAGGTTGATTCCTATTGTCTGCCTCGCTGCCGTGTTAGGCTGCACTCCGACTTTGAACAGTTCAGACATCGAAACTCAAATCCAGGCAGAACTGGGGCAAGAAGAGGTGCCCCTACGCGCTGTGTCCTGTCCTGATCGGGTTGCGATCGCCCCTGACAACACTTTCACCTGCATAGGAGAGCTAGAGTCTGCAACTACCTTTCCGATCGCGGTCACTCAAATGGACGACCAGGGCACGATCGAGTGGGAAGTACCGAACTCTAAAGGGCTATTAAATCTGGAATTGATCGAAGCCGAAATTCGAGAGGCGATCGCTACGGAGAGCAACAGCAACGCACCCACTCTAGATTGTGGTGGAGCCTATCGCATTAACCAACCCGGCAGCAGTTTTGAGTGCAAAGTTGCGAACGCTGCCCCCATCAAGCAAGGGCAGACTGAGACACTGCTGCTAAACATAGTTGTTCAGCTTGATCCCCAGGGAAATATCACCTGGCAACAGATTCGTCGTCAGCAGACCATTGCCAGTGCCGCAGTACCCGGAGCACGCCAAGCCGCAAGCCCGAATGCAGGTAACACGGCTACTCCTGCCTCTACCAACGAAACCGAGCCTGCCAGTGAACCTGCCACCACCACCGCTCCGGCAGCAGATCAGACGGCAGAAGATTTTCTCAATCAACCAGGGGCACTTGACGATTTTTAATCGGTGGGCAATTCTCCCAAAATTGTGAATCGAACATGGTTAATCGCCAGGTCACCAATGGAGACATCTAACGACTGGTTAGGAGTTTGAATCGACTCAAACGTAATATCTTTACCCATCTCAACGTGATACCAGGGCAAGCCCATGAAGAAACGAGTGGGATAAGGACCATTCTCAATCACGTCATCCACGTTGGACTCCATCGGCAACCACCCATACCCTGGCACAAAGAATTCAATCCACACATGGTTGAAGTCTGGTTCTAAGGGAATGTTTTGGCGATCGGCATAGGGTGGGCACTTGTAACGCCCCACAGTGCGGCAGGCGATCCCGTTCAAACGGGCTAATGCCAACAACACACCAACGTACTCTCCACAGGAACCTGTACCCCGCTCCCAGACAATTTCTGGCGTATCAATATGGGGTTTGATGGCATAGGACAGGCGATCGTACACATAATTGCGGATCTTCAAAATCTTGCGGAGCAGATTGGTTTCAGTCCCGATCGCCTCTTGAGCCGCCGCAGTAATCAGAGGAGTATCCATCGCCAGATCATCATCGTCTACCAGATATTTGCGCTGATACTCCAGCGACAACGCCGGAATCCTTTCCACATCAGTAGGCTTTAACTGATATTTGATCCCCCGCAACTCTAGCAACGCCTTCCAACCAAAGAGGAATCCCTGGTGAGAAGCAATATCAAACTTAAAGACCGCCACTCGCTGTCCATCTTTGATTCGTTCGGTAAAAGGGATACCGATCGCCTCCACACTTCTAACGGTCTGACGGGGAGTGTCCGCAGGCAGCGCAATATGCCACTCCAAATCGGTAATGTCTACCTCTTCTAAGGGAGAAATTTCCTCCACATAGGACATCTCAATCAGATAGCCGTTCGATAAGGTGTATTGCTGTTCAGGCAGATAGCGGACGTGTAGCGGATGGATGAAGGTGCGATCGCGAAACGTCAACTGATAGGGAAATTCTGGGTTATTTGGGTCATCCCGGATATACGCCTCTTCCTGAGCATAGGAAACATACAACACCGATTCATCAGCATCCGTTCCGTTGTGAAACGCCACTCCGCTGGGGCTAGCAAAAGGAGTCAGCACACTAAAGCGCACCTCTCCCGTCGCCCGATCCATACAATAAACTGTCTGTTCGACATCATCACTGACCCACAGTTCTTCATCCTTGACAGTCAGATTTTCAGCCCCAACCCCAGGGGCAGGAAAACGGGTAATCTGTCGCCCAGACGTGCGATCAAAAATCAGAATATAACCTGCCTTCTGACAACTCACATAGACCGTAGACTTCCAAACCGCAATGCCGTTAACGGGATAGGGCAAGGTGACAAAGTGCTGTGGGGTAAAGTCTGTGAAGCGACACCACAACACCTGATGTTCTCTAGCAAACCAGATTTCGTCCCCATCAACAGACAAGCCCACCGCATCCGTAAACTCCTGCACAAACGATGGATTAACAACGGTTGTATTGTCAGTTTTAGGGTCGATTTCTAAAACGTAACCCCGAATCGAGTCGAGCGCAAAGAGGCGATCGCCAGTCGATGCGAGTCCCCGAAGGGCATACACTCCAATCGGTCGAATGGTTCTCCGTTGAGGGTCAAAGCGAGATGCAGCCACTGTGGAGTGGATATCAGAATCAACTGCCAACGGCACAGGTCTATAGTCGAGCGTCATGATTTTGGCGTAATGAGCACTTTTTGATCATAGACAAAAGCCTGCCGCATGATTGTATAGCGAAAGGCAGAGGGCAGTAGGCAGCAGGAAAGAGGCACTAGGGAACGATGGTATAGCACCTGTCGAGACAGTTCATACAAGGGGGTGTGGGGCTTACCTGCACCCCGTCCTAACTAACCCTTCGGCTTGTTATACAAACAAAAAAAAGGGGATAAGCTTTGGCTTATCCCGCAGGAACAACACACGAGGAGATGACAACTTTAGAAATCTGTTGAAGCTTAGCCCTTAGCCTACGGTTCAGTGCCTAAGGTTTGAGGCTGCATAATCGCAACCATTTGTTCTAGCCCTCGTTGAATGCGACGGGTCACCGTCATCGGGCTTACCCCAATTCGCTCAGCTACCTCTTTGCGAGACAGGTCATTCAAAAACACAAACTCGATCGCTGCTCGTGTTTTGTCTTCCAACTGGTTCAATGCTCGTTGTAGTTGCTGCCGATCTTCCTCTAGCCGCTGTAGTGATTGATAGTGGCTATCGGGCAGGGTTTCACCCAACGTCACAGGTGAGTCAATCTGTTGGCTGACCGTTGCATCGAGACTGAGGGGAAGACGATTCCGAGTAGCCAACCGGGCTTCACGCCATTCATCAACGGAGACGTTGAGGTATTCAGCAATTTCGTGGTCATAGGGTGGACGACCCAAGGTTTTGATCAACTCAGCCCGTGCTCGTTGTCCTTCTTTTTGCAAATCTTGCCAGCGACGAGGAACTTTGATGGTGCTGCTGCGATCGCGCAGGAAGTGAAGCATTTCTCCCCGGATGTAGGGGACTGCAAAGGAACTGAAGGCACAACCCTGACTGGGGTTAAACCGCTCGATAGCGCGAATCAAGCCCAGATATCCAATCTGCTCTAAGTCTTCATAGGGTTCAGCACATTGATGGCTAACTCGGTGAGCAATCTTACGGACTAAGCCTGCATTTAATCGAACAAGCTTATTACGGAGAGAAACTGAGGGATTTTGTTGATATGCCATCAACAATTCCATGCTGTTAGAGCGGATAGAAGATTGGGAAGCCGTCATCTGAGAAATACCTTGTGTCCGTTTTGAGATTATTTTCATCGCAGGACGCTGGGTAAACCATCGTTATTTTACGGGAATGGGAAAAGGCCCTTCTGAAAGTATCAGCAGAAACACGGATCGAAATTTTGGAAGTGTTGAGCGTGTTGAGATAGAGGCCTTTTTATCGCAGGAAGAAAAGCGGTTTCTATAGCCGTAGCCACATTCGATGGGGCGGAGGCGAGTCAGAAAGCCTCCCCAGCATCCGGGTTTGAGCCATTGCCTTTGCCTTAAGCTTTCTGACCAAAGCTATAGTCTGAACCGCATTATTAGGACGAACCTCTACAGCTTCTCCACCTGCACCGAAATGGCGATCGCGATAGGAATTTAGATGCCGATAACGGAACGTCTCACCCTTCCGGTTGTGGTGTAGTCTGAAGAGAGATGACTCAATGTGTCTAAACGTTTCTAAAGGTTATGGACGATAGCTCTCTCCCAATTGTCTATCTCGGGATATTAGTAGTGCTGCTGTTTGGAGCAGCGTGGTTTTTATTTCGGCAGATTCTCCGAACTCGGCGAGTTGAAGCGACTTTCTCTCGACTGCAAGCCAAACTCAACAAAGAGAAAGGCACGGCTCAAGAGTATTACGAGTTAGGCAGCATCCTGTTGGATAAGAAGTTATATTCCCAGGCGATCGCTCAGCTTCAAAAATCTTTAAAAGCCAAAGATTTGTCTGGGGATGAAAACGTTGCTGTTATTTATAATGCCCTGGGGTTTGCTTATGCTGCACAAGAGCAATTTGACTTAGCAATTCGTCAATATAAAGACGCTCTGGAAAAGCAGCCCGATTACGTAACGGCATGGAATAATTTGGGCTTTGCTTACGAAAAGAAGCAGTTAACGGCACAAGCATTTGAAGCCTACACAGAAGCTCTCAAGCGTGATCCCAAAAACTCCACCGCAAAACGCCGTTCTGCCTCGCTAGAAAAGCGGTTGTTGCCCTCAACTTAATCTTTATAACCTTGGGTGATCTTATGCAAAATCTCCAGCGCAAGCGAGGTGATGGGATACCCAAAGTTAATTTGAGTTTGAGATCAGGATTTTGGCGGTTGCAACCGTAGCTATAGGAACAAAGCCGTCCTGCGTTGGTTCATCTAACCGTTGATTTTCGGTAGTTGCGAAGGCAAACTTGGTCCGGTAGCTGCGAATTCATTCGTCAGGCTCTTAAACCGCAATGATGTTATTTAATTTGTAAAAACGAGGGGTGCAGGGTAGAACCCCTGCACCCCGTTTGACCATCAAGCAGGCTCTCTAAAGGAGAGCTATATGAATAAATCTAGAAATCTGTTAGAACAGGGGAATTAAGAATAAACTTCTTTCATGTTGAGCTAGGATAGCTACTTTGCAATCATTTTCCCCAATTCAAAAACTTAGTACAACTCGTCGTAAATCAGGGTAGGAATTTGGGGTGCAGGGGTGGAACCCCTGGCCGGGGACACGGCTCCCACACCCCCCTGGTTTTATTTCCAAACCCTATCTGTGAATAGCAGTACTTAGTTTGTCAACGATCTAATATAGTCAGAGCAGGTAGGTTAGTAATTGATTAGCGTAAAATCGGCTGAGATCTTATCAGTAAGCAATCTTTAAAAGAAATACTCTGTCAAATTTAGACCACTTTTATTAGGACACTTATGCCAGGGCAAATATTGGGCGATCGCTATGAAGTAGAGCAGCAACTCGGCAAAAAATCTGGTCGTTGGACACTGCTTGCCCGTGATCTCACAACTGAGACTCCTGTCATTCTCAAGCTTCTATTTATTGACGACCAAACCAGTCAGGATGACCTGAGGCTGTTTACACGAGAAGTCGATATCCTGCAAACGCTCTCTCACCCTGCCACTCCAAAATACCTGGGCTATTTTGAGATTGACCTGCCCCTCGATGGCAAAGCTCTTGCTTTGATTCAGAGCTACATTGAAGGAAAGTCGCTCGACCAATACTTGCAAGAAGGGCGGCAGTTAACCGAGGCTGAAGCTAAAACCATTGCCCGATCGGTACTCGAAATTTTGGAATACTTGCACGACCACACTCCACCGATCGTTCATCGAGATATCAAGCCCAGCAATATTTTGCTGGCATCTGAAGGGAGTGACCTCACCTCACACGTTGCACTGGTTGATTTTGGATCTGTTAAATCCCTCTCGTCCAGTAGTGATATGACAACGTTCACTCTGGTGGGAACAGATGGTTACCGTCCGCCTGAGCAGATCGGGCGAAGAGCAGTCAGAGCCTCTGATTTGTATAGTCTTGGGGCAACGTTAGTGACGGGTATTACTGGCATTCATGCGGATAAGTTGCCCCGACGAGGGTTACGTATCGATCTAGAAAATTGCCTCGAAACGAGCAGTGGATTTAACGGTTGGCTCCGTAAGATGATTGAACCGGAGTTGGAGAAGCGGTTTAAGTCTGCCCAGGAAGCCTATAGTGCGTTGCCTTGAGAAAGGTTAGGAACGCCATTGGGATGTGGCTACGGCTGCAAAATCCACGATTCTTAGTCGTCCATTGTTACAGGTCAGTGGTCATTCGTCATTCGCGGGTGATCACAGGTCAGTGTGACGAACCTTGACTGTGTAGGGTTACAAAATCTTTTCGAGTCCGTAGATCAGCGTTTTGAGTTGTAGCACTTTGCGGATGGCAAGCAAGACACCGGGCATATAAGCAGCGCGATCGCTGGTATCATGGCGCAGAGTGTAAATCTGGCCAGGGGCACCAAAGATCACCTCTTGATGTGCCAGCAAACCCGGTAGACGAACACTGTGAATCCGAATGCCGTCTTCGGTGACACTGCCTCTGGCACCGGGCAACTTTTCTGTTTCAGCCACTGTTGGTGGGTTATAGGGTTTGCCAAATTCACCTAACAATTGCGCGGTCTGAATCGCAGTGCCGCTGGGAGCATCGGCTTTTTGGTTGTGGTGTAATTCGATGATTTCGACATGGTCGAAGTATTGGGAAGCCTGCATGGCAGCTTGTTGCATCAAGACAACCCCAATCGAGAAGTTGGGGATGATTAAACACCCCAGACTGGCTTTGTCGGCAAACTCTTCCAGGTCTTGCAATTGATCTGAACTGAGTCCAGTGGTGCCCACAACAGGTCGAACCCCATAGGCGATCGCTGACCGTACATTCTCATACACTGCATCAGGATGAGTGAAATCGACCATAACAGCCGCTTGTTTCTCCTGGGCTGCCATTGCCAGTGTTGCTTGTAAATCAGCGATAACAGGCACCTCTAACGCGCCACAGCCGACGATTTCACCAATGTCTTGCCCCTGAACAGAGGGATTGCGGGCGATCGCTCCTACCAGGGTCATATCATTTGCTTGGGCAATGGCTTTGATCGCCTCGCGCCCCATTTTTCCGGTTGCACCATTGACCACCACTGGGATTGGAGCTTGTATCGACATAATTTTAGACAGCGTTACTCAACAAAGGCATTCTAGATTGTATCCCGCTTGCGAGGGGTGTCATGCGGATGGGGGCATAAAAATAAAGTTGAAGAATTTACAAAAAACCTAAACTCCTGCAAAAAACCTTTACAACTCACTAAAATATCGCTGTTAGTTTAGACGTTGTGTTCTTACGATATAAGTGCTTCTATAACCACCTCAATTGCCGTATGAGCAGGGTGCAGGAGTGAAAACCCCTTTAGCTAAGGGCAAAGGCTCCCCCTCCTTGTTCCCGAACCATGGGTGAACTCTGTTTCCCGTAGGAACTATTTTTCTTCCAATAACTTCAACACCAATAGGGGGACACAACCAATTGCTGAGTTACGCCTTAAAACTTAGTGTTATTTGAGAGTAGTTTGATTGTTCACGGTGCATTTTTATATTTGTGATTTCCAGACTTATCCCATTTGTGCAACGGGCTGTACCTCAATTGAGTAGCATCCGCAAGGTAACATCCGTTTTAAGTCAGCCCATTCTCTGGGCTGGGGCGATCGCGTTGCTGATCTGTCTCCTGACCGTCAATCGGTGGACTCCCCTGGTGCGATCTAGCATTTTGCTCGTTGCCACCCTCAGTCTGTTGGGGGGATGGCGATTGCTCCACGATGCCTTCCACGACCGCCTCACAGGTTTACCCAACCGTGCCTTATTTTTGAAACATCTGGAGCGTGTCCTTCGCCGCCAGCGGCATCACAAGCCCTTTGGCATTTTCTATCTTGATGTAGACGAGTTTCGGGCACTCAATCAAACGCTCGGTCGTGCCGGGGGTGATCAGTTGCTAACGGCGATCGCTCGTCGTCTCCGCAGCTTTTTTGGGTCAGCAACCACTCTGGCACGAGTTGGGGGCAATGAATTTGTTGTGCTTCAGAAAGGGGTCAGAACTGCGGACGAGGCAATGCAGCTTGCCGATCGCCTTCATGCTCAAATCCTTGCACCATTTCACATCAACGGTCAGGATGTAGCCGCGACCGTTAGCATTGGCATTGCCCTGAGTTCCGACTATATCTGGGCACACGACCTGCTCAAAGATGCTCAACTGGCCATGTATCACGCTAAACGCCAGGGCAGAGCTTGCCATGCCGTGTTTGAGCCCCATATGCGGGTGCAGGTTGCCTCTTCAACCCAGTTGGCATCTGATCTGCGTTGGGCGATCGAACGGCAAGAGTTGCGCTTGTTTTATCAGGCACTGGTATCGCTGCAAACCAAGCAAATTATCGGGTTTGAGGCACTGGTACGGTGGCAACACCCCAAGCATGGGCTGATGGCTCCATCGGAGTTTATTCCCCTGGCAGAAACCACAGGGCTAATCGTGGCGATCGGGCGGTGGGCAATTCATCAGGCGTGTAACCAACTGCGGCGATGGCAGCAGGGATCACTGATTGAGTCATCCCTCCTGATGAGTGTCAACCTGTCAGCTCAAGAGTTTTCCCAACCCAATCTAATTGATTACATTCAGCAGGTCTTGAGGGATACGGGCATTGAGGGGCACCGCCTCAAGCTGGAGATCACCGAGAGCACGCTGATGGGTGACCTGGAGGGGGCGATCGCCACTCTCAATGAGATCAAATCACTGGGTATTCAGATCGGCATCGACGACTTTGGGACAGGCTATTCGTCCCTGAGTCACCTGTATTACTTCCCAACAGATACCCTGAAAATTGACCAGTCCTTTGTGCGGCGGTTGGGCAACCACACCGAGAATGACGAAATTGTCCGCACCATCATCACTCTGGCTCACAACCTGGGCATGAATGTAATTGCAGAAGGCATCGAAACGCGCCGACAACTCAACCTGTTGCGATCGCTGCGGTGTGAGTATGGACAGGGTTATCTGTTCTCAAAACCCCTGGATCGAGACGCAGCTACCCGACTGTTGACTGAGCAACTGACCGAGCAGTGGAATTCTGAGAATCTTTGCAACGATTTCCTAAGAAGCAGCTAGAAAACAGCTCTAAACTGACCGAAAAAGCGGCTATTTCTGCCGCTCAAGGCTGCAATTGCGCGCGAATTGCAAGTTGACAAATTGACGATATCTGTACCGTGAACTTTAATCGTGGTGAAAGGGCGTTAGCGTATCCCCGCCAAGAGACTTCGCCAACGCCTGATGTCCTTACGGATGAGAGATCATTATGCCACAAAATACAGAATTGCAAGATGGGATAACTCACCTTTCCCTGGATCTGCCTCATACTAAACCAGCCTATCGAGAACGGTTAAATGCGTGGGCGATCGCTCGTCTCTTACCTAATTTGGAACCTCATGTGGTTGCCCGCTTTCGCAGTCGATCGGATGCCGATGGTTATCTCGATTCCCTACGGCAACGCATGCCCAATGATCAATTTATTGTGACCTTTGCCCCTCAACACGCTGAAAGCTAATCGCCTTGATTTGCCACGTTGAAGCCTCAATCCCCCAAATTTGGGGGACTTTGAGCTTTTGCCAAGGATTCTGACCCAATCAGCAGCACCCCTATTTGGAATCGATGCGCAGCGCGCCTACGAGTAAACCGAGACACCTTCTACCAGGGGCTTTGGCTTCACCAAGCTCATACCAAATCAAATGGTGTTCAAGACAGATATCGGTAGGGGCAGGTTTTGCAGATAAGTGCTTGGGTTTGCCGTTAGTAAACAGCTAAACCCGCCCCTACGAGCGTCCGCATTTGCACTGGAAACCATTTAAAGTGGTATCAGTTTAAGCCAGTGCCAGCATCCTGCTCGCCATTCATCCCCAAGATCAGCAACGCCGATGGGGGTAAAACCCCTGCACCCCGCTCTAACCTTAGCTAGTACGACTCAATTTACGTTGTTGCGATATTTATCGTCAGCTAAAGAATTGTAAGTCAAGCGGTAGAACCTACCTTTTGGGGTGATGCTATAAGCAGAGGCTCTAACGATTCTAGAAGAAGAGCTTGGAGGCACCGTTATGGATTTTGCCACTCTGATACTGGGTAGTTTGCTGGTTGCTTATCTGCTAGTTCTCCTAAAAGGAAATCACAACGAAGCTTAATCGACTCAAGCTAGATTGCTTTGCGTGAAATTAACTCATCCTTCTTCAAAGGGCTGTTCTCAGCAAGATGTCGTAAATCTATTGCAAACCTGGCTTGATGTAGAGATGCATTCAGCGATCGATTGTTATAGTAGCCATTAACAAGTCTTTATAAACTTTGCTCCCCGTAGCACTTGCTACTCAGAGAAGTTTAGCTCCACTCTAAGCTTTTAGCGGTGGAACTCCTATAACAGTCGAGGATGGGTTATGACTAAAACCACTGAACAACATCGAGTTGTTATTGTTGGAGGTGGCTTTGGAGGGTTATATGCCGCTAAAGCACTCGGTCGCGCTCCTGTGAATGTGACCCTGATCGACAAACGTAACTTCCACCTTTTTCAACCATTGCTCTATCAAGTTGCAACCGGAACGGTTTCTCCGGCTGATATTTCATCGCCGCTGCGTGCCATTTTGAGCAAACACAAAAACACGCAGGTGTTGATGGAAGAGGTCGTTGATATTGACCCAGAACAGCAACAAATCATGATGAAGGGCAAAACGGTGCCCTATGACACGTTGGTGGTCGCCACAGGGGTCAGCCACCACTACTTTGGTAATGAGCAATGGAAGGAAACGGCTCCGGGATTAAAGACCGTTGAAGATGCGCTGGAGATGCGCCGACGCATCTTTATGGCGTTTGAAGCGGCTGAAAAAGAAACCGATGCCGAAAAGCGGCGTGCCTGGTTAACCTTTGTGATTGTGGGGGGTGGTCCCACGGGGGTTGAACTGGCAGGGGCGATCGCTGAACTGGCGTTTCACACATTGAGAGAAGATTTTCGCAGCATCGATACTACTGAGGCGCAGATTTTGCTGCTGGAGGGCATGGATCGCGTGCTGCCGCCCTATCCGGAGGATCTGTCGATTGAGGCCGCCGCTTCGCTCACTCGGTTAGGTGTGACGGTTAAAACCAAAACGTTGGTGACTAATATCACCGATAACGTGGTGACAACTCGTTGTGGTGAGCAGGTTGAGCAGATTGCCGCTCGCACGATTTTGTGGGCAGCAGGGGTCAAAGCCTCAGCGATGGGGCAAGTCTTAGCCGATCGCACCGGGGCACAACTCGATCGCGCCGGACGGGTCAGCGTTGGCTCTGACCTGAGCATTCCCAACTATCCCAACATCTTTGTCATTGGGGATCTGGCAAACTTTACTCAAGCGGATGGCAAACCGCTTCCGGGAGTGGCTCCGGTGGCCATTCAAGAAGGGGAGTATGTTGCCAAACTGATTCGGCAGCGACTCAAGGGGCAGACTCTTCCAGAATTTAGTTATGTCAATGCGGGTAGCCTAGCCGTAATCGGGCAGAACTCAGCGGTCGTCGATTTAGGTTTCATCAAGTTCACGGGCATTATTGCCTGGTTAATCTGGGTATTTGCTCACATCTATTACTTGATTGAGTTCGACAATAAGCTGATTGTCATGCTCCAGTGGGGATGGAGTTACTTCACCCGTAATCGGGGAGCACGACTGATCACGGGAGAGGAGGATTTACTGAAGGTTGAGATGGATAACAATGGAGAATTTCATGCTCCGTCGTCGTCAAAATCAACGGTTGAAGCCTAATTTAGGAATGGTTGCGCGAAAATGGAATTGATGTCCATTCTTATTCCCTACTCTTGAGCCAATCTCCTCGCGATCGCGAATCCCCTCCGTCGAACCCTACAAAGGGCTTTGGTCCGACTGCTTTACAAGACTCCCACTTTAATCGGGCGCGGATCAGCTTGAAGCAGGCGATCAATCGCTACGCCCAACAGATTCGCTTACCCAGGCGCGGTGCCAACTCGATGGAGTTGCAGTCGGCACTCAAAAAGGAGTTAGACCAACTCTCGAATGCACTGGATAAGCTGAATCACAGCATCCTGCGGATTGCGGTGTTTGGTCTGGTCAGTCGCGGCAAGTCAGCAGTGATTAATGCTCTGTTGGGGCAAAAGATTTTGCAGACGGGTCCCTTGAATGGGGTAACACAATATCCGCGATCGGTCTACTGGTCGCCTCAGGTGTCGGGCAGTGCCATGCAGGTAGAACTGATTGACACGCCTGGGTTGGATGAGGTGGATGGGCAATTGCGAGCAGCCATGGCACGGGATGTGGCACAGCAAGCCGACTTAATTCTGTTTGTGGTGGCAGGTGACATGACCCGCACCGAATATCGAGCACTGGCAGAGTTGCAATCGGCGCACAAACCCTTGATTTTGGTGTTTAACAAAACGGATTTGTATCCCAATCAAGATCGGCAGGCGATTTATCAACGCTTACAAAAACTGTTTGCCCAAGGGGGTGAGTTTTCCCGGGGAGATGAAGGTTCGCCGCGTCAGCGTCCCTGGTTGTTGCCCAGTGATATTGTGTTGATTGCCGCAGAGCCAGCCCCCCTGCAAGTGCGGGTGGAATATCCCGATGGAACGGTGGACTATGAGTGGGAGTCGCCCCCAGCTCAGATCGATGAATTGCAGCAGAAGTTATTGGAGATTTTAGAGCAAGAAGGCAAGTCACTTCTGGCGTTGAATGCGTTGCGGCAAGCCCGAGAAACCGAAGAGTCGATCGCCCGCAAAACGGTGAAGCTGCACAAACCCGAAGCGGAGGATTTGATCTGGCAGTTCGCTAAGTGGAAGGCGATCGCGGTTGCGGTGAATCCGATCGCGGTGCTTGATCTGGTAGGAGCAACAGCGGCTGATCTGATTATGATTCGCTCGTTGGCGCGGCTTTACGGCTTTCCCATGACCCATTACGAAGCGGGTAAGCTGTGGAACTCGATTGTGTGGAGTTCGGGGAGTCTGTTAGTCGGTGAGGTGGGCAGTGGTTTGTTGTTGGGTGTCGGTAAAAGTGCCTCGGCAGTGGCAACTGCCTTTGACAGCATTGGCGGTGTGATGGCCTATGGTACAGCGGCGATCGCCCAGGCAACACTGGCAGGGTATGGTTCCTATCGCGTAGGCAAAGCGGCACAGACCTACTTAGAGCAGGGCTGCACCTGGGGACCGCAAGGAGCGAATACAGTCATTCAAGACATTTTGAATCAAGTTGATTCCAACACCGTACTGTATCGGATGCGGCGCGAACTGGGGCAAGATTAAACAAACCTACTGCCAGTTGCCTACTAACACCACTGGACTCCAGAAATAGGGTCGGCGGTATTGCGGGTTTTGCAACAGAAACAGTTGCGCCTGACGCAGTGCTTCGGCTTTAGTTACCTTTCCAGTTGCCAGTTCCTGGTAGAACCGCTCCATGATCAGTGAGGCTGCCTGGTCATCAAACGACCAGAGCGTTGCCACCGTGCTACGGGCACCTGCTCGTACAGCTACGCCTGCCAGACCTAACGCGGCGCGATCGTCCCCCTCAGCGGTTTTGCAGGCACTCAACACCAGCAACTCAATCGGGCGACGACGACTGACATCGGTGGCTTGTAGCAAGGTGCTCAACTGTTGGATATTGATGCGATTTTGCCAGGTGAGAATGAACGTTTCCTCTGGTTGAGAACTGAATTCACCATGCGTTGCCAGATGCACGATGGGATAGGGCACCTGATTAATGGCAGTCTGAAAATTTTCGGTGGTAAAGTCCTGGTTGAGCAGGATTTGGGATTCTGGAAGTTTGGTGCTAATGGCTTGAAACTCAGTAATCACGCCTGGTAACTCTGGAAAATTTTGCTGTGCCTCACTCACCCCTGCCATCAAAACATTTAATTGCTGCGTCTGAATGGATTGTGCTTCGAGCAGTTGCAAGCCTGGAGTCAGGGCGATCGCGTAATCTTCAACCAGATATCGCTCGCCATCAAATAGGGCTGCCATCGGAATGTTTCGCAGTGCCCCATCTGGGACAAACACCAGCGTTTTAGCACCACTGGCTTTTAGCTCATCGGCAACCGGACGAATCAACCAGTCATAGACCTGCTGAGCCAAGGGTTGGGCACGGCGAGCCGCTGTTGCCTGTCGCAGATATTGCCGCAACTCATTGACAGTCGCTTCCACCTGACTGGATGGAATGGTCGTCGTATAGTGGCGCAAGGGCGTGACTGGAGCCTGTTCAACTTGCTGTTTAGGGTGGGCACTAACCAGAGCAGCCTGATCTGCCACTCCCGCAGGCAAACTGAGAATAACCTCCAGGCGATCGCTCAGAATAATCGGGTAGATCACTGCTGCTTGCCGATCAACCTCATCAATATCAACTTGTCGAGCATTCAGGCAGGCTTCTCGAAAGAAGTTGTCCAACTCTGCCAATTGCAGCGACTCAATCGTTTTACGGGCTTGTTCGAGTTCCGCCTGTGTCGGTTCCACGCCAGGTTGCAGCAACAGCGAAACGAGTTCCCGGTGAATTGGCTCGATCGTCTCCCGGAAAGAGAATTGCACCTCTAAACTGACAGCGACCAGATCACTCCGCAAGGACTGCAACGTGCCGACGGCATCACTATAAGCCGCGATCGCCCCTTTGCGATCACCCTGCGCCTTGAGAATGCGCCCCAACTGCCATTGCCACAGGTAAGACACATCCGCAGCACTGGTTTGTTGCGACAGATCGAGGGCTTGAGCACTGAGGCGTTGGGCTTCGGTGAGTTGCCCCGTCTTTTCGTACAAGCTGCCCAAGTTGCCAATGGCAAATGCCTGGGCTCGCCGATCCTGGAGAGTGCGTGCCTGTTGAACGGCGATCGCCAATTGTTGCGCTGCGGCGGTAGAGGTAGCTTGAGGTGAGCGTACCGCTGGCAAAACATCTGAGCCGCTAACCATTGAAGATTCTCGATTTTCTAACCGGGTCAAACTCTGAGCAAAGTTGACACGGGCATAGACCACTGTGCGACTGGGGGGGAGGCGATCGAGTTGTGCCGTAATTTGGGGAACGAGTGCCTCTGCCTCTGCCCAGCGAGCAGCGTCAATCAATAATCGCAATCGATTAATCAATGCCTGGGTTTGCACGGTGGGTGAAGCGTTGGCATCCACCCGCTGATAAAACGCCAGTGCCGCCTCCTGTCGCTGTTGTTGCAGCGTTGTCGCCTGATTTGCCTCTGAGTTATCGCCGCGCCGACGAGCATTGCGAACCTGTTCGCCCTGCCGCTGTGCCTGAGCGTAAGCCGTATTGCCCAGGCTAAACTGGGTAGCCGCAATCGCTCCTGGTAGCTGCAACCGCTCTGCCATTGCCAGACTTTGTTCTAGCGTCTGTTGCGAGGCGGTCAAGTCGCCCGTTACCCGCAGAGCGTCGCCTAAACTGCGGAGTGCCACAACCCTTTCTGGAGAATCAGGTTGCTCTTCGGTCGTGAGTTCCTCCAACGTGGCGATCGCCCGCCGATACAACCCCAATGTCTGCAACGCCTCTGCCTGATTGATTTTTGCCCGTGTCACCCCCAGTTGATTGTCAGCCCGGTCATGCAGGTCTTCGACCCGCTCCCAGGTAGCCAATGCCGTTTCCGCCTGACCCTGTGCCAGTTGTAGCCGTCCCTGCACATCGAGAATCTGCGCCTCGATCGCGGTTCGATTGGGTGGGTTTGTGGCTTGCAACCGTTCCAGGCTGGTGGCGATCGCGGTTTCTGCCTCGTCCCAACGTCCCAACTGCTGATAGACCAGCGACAGGTTGCTCAGAACAACGGCTTCTCGCAGTCCATCTCCCTGCGATCGGTAGTTTTCAATCCCCTGTTCTAACACCTCAGCCGCAGCCGCGTATTGCCCTGCCTCATAAAGTGCTCGTCCCTGGGCGATTACCCCATCTGGGGAACTGCCTCGCGTCGCATCCTGGGGGGTCGCTTGAGCAATCAAGTTTCGCGGCAGAGATTGGTCGTGAGGATTGGAGGCTCCCTCAATCGGGGTCATACTCCATCCCCCAGTTGCAGAGATGAGCACACACAACACTGCCGTCAACACAGCCAGCATCACATACGATTTGAGGGAATACACTTGGGGCTTATGCTTCGATTTGTGAGTCATGGAAGTCTTCTCAGTGCTGGGTTACAGAGATTTCACGAGCATTCGTTTCAGGAGCAGGCGTTGCACCGTAACTGACTGCCTGAGCATCAGCACGGGGATTCGCTGCACGAGCATTACACAGTGCTGGATTTAAGTTTGGCGACTGATTGGGGGTTGTGGCAACTAAAACGACTTGTCCAGTTGAGTTCATCATCCACTGTTGTGCCTCCACAATGGGCGTGTGCAGGTTAGATTGAGGATCACTCTGATCGGCTGCATCCTCTGCCTCTCCGGTGGGGTTGACCCAATCCGTCAAAACATCATCGCTGCCCAAAATCTCATTGGGGTTCGCTGGTAAGCCGCCCCGACCCGTCACGACAAATTCACCCAACTCCTGCTCGCCTTCGCTTGGGCAATTGCGGGCGATCAGTTGAGTTGCGTCTGCCAGGTTAGCAGGCAGATTAGTAATGGTACGGGTGTCAAAGTCAGTCGCGTTGATATCTACGATTCCATCCAGAGCCGCATCCGACTGTGAGATAGCGGTGATGTCATTGGTTTGCAAGCGACTGGTAGGGTCAACTTCATTAAAGGCATCTGCTCCCAACAACCGCTCGATATCGGCTCGACTGCGATTGACAAAGCCAATGATGCCCTGGGCATCGACAATCACCCGTCCCCCAGCACCGAAGAAGGCATCGGAGGAGATGTCGTTGTTGCCCAAAGCTCCGGCGATCGCAAATCCCTCACCAGTCCGAATGATGATGTTGCCCCCATTGCCAGGTTGTCCAGAGGTGCCAGCAGTGGAGGAGATGCGGCTTCCTCCACTCATTAACAGGAGGCTATCTGGGGTCACAGAGCGAATGTTACCCCCGTTGCCAATTCCTGTTCTGGCGATAATGCGTCCATTGTTCTGCAACTGCAACCGCCGAGCGGCGATCGTGACGTTCCCGGCAGAGCTTAGTCGCTCACTGGTCGTAGCGACTCCACCGATATCGCCCTGCCCAAAGCTACTGACGGTGATTAATGCACCATCCTGGATACGCAGTGAATCAACGGCTTGGAAGGTGCGAATATTTTCATTGGCATCCAACGTGGTACTGCCCAAGACAAACACGTCGCCACCGCGTCCAGTACCCTGAACATCGACCCCACTAAACACCGCACTGGGAAGCCCATCGGCATCAGTTCCCGAAAAGGTCACATCTCTAGCAGAAATCAAGACGCTACCAGCATCTCCGCTGCCATTGGTGCTGGTAATTAATTGCGCTCCGTTGACTGCATTAAACGATCGCGCTGGTTCGATCGCCGCTACAGTACCCTGATTTGAGAAGGTGAGATTGCCTGCAAAGATCACACCCCCATCGCCACTGGCTCCATCTTCAACACTGCTAAAGATTGCCACATCATCCAGGTTGATCGTATCGCGAACGTTTAACAGCACGCTCCCAGCATCACCAGAGCCAGAGGTGCTGGTGCTGAGTTGAGCCCCTCCACTCATGTTGAGCGATCGCCCAAAAACCGTGATGCTGCCTCCATCCCCACTCACTCCAAGCCCCGTGCGGCTACTAATAAATCCACCCTCGATATCCACAGAGCCATTGAGCACAGAAAGGAAGATGTTACCCGCAGGCTCGTCTCCAACGGTTTCACTGAGGATGCTAAAGCGAGACGGTGGAATGTCGGGTCTGGGAATGGGGTTGGCGATCGCAATATTCCGTCTGGCGGATAAAAAGATAGTGCCAGCCTGCCCAAACACCTGGTTATTTTCTGCAATGCTGCTGTCGTCAATCTGGTTGCTGGTGCTGAGGCGCGTGTTGCTCACTCGAATTCGGTTGGGCAGTAGCGTTGTATATTCTGCTGCTCTGCCGATCAGAATGCGCCCAAAGTTGCCCTCACTGGTGAGTTCACTCTGATTCACCAGAGACACAATATTGCGAGCTGAGATACTGATATCTCCGGCGACACCGACATTCGCATTGGTCGTGCTTAACTCTGCCGAGTTGAGGAAAACAGACCCCCTCGGCGACAGCACTTGAATGAAACTAAAGTTATCCGTTTCATTGCGGCTGCGACTGGTGATGCGGCTGTTGATGATGTTAACGCGATCAAGACCGTATACAACGATATTTCCAGCCCGTTCAGTGCTGTCATTGATAAACCCGTTATCCGTGCTCAGCAGTGAATTACCGCGAATGAGAATTTGCTGTGGTAGAGGGCCATTACTGGGGTCAGAGCCGACCAAGATCTGTCCAAGCTGTCCCTGACTCAAAACTTCGCTCCGCCCCTGAATCACGATCGCATCACGAGCGTTGATGCGAATATCTCCCGCCAGTCCTTCGCCAAAATTGGTGCTGCTTAACAGCGTTCTACCGTCCAGGAGCACAAACCCCGTCAGTGCAGTGAGATCGATTTTGCCGAAATCACCCGTAACAGCATCATTGTCACTGCGACTGGTAATGCGGCTATTAAAGACTTGCAGGCGATCGAGGGCAGTGATGCTGACCTGCCCTGCAAAGCCATCGGCAATCACACCAAATTGATCGGTGGTGTCCTCTGGATTGTTGAGAATGTCTACCGTAGCAGATGGCAAAACGCTGCCGATCAGGACGCGCCCTGTCCTGCCTCGACTTGCCACTGTGCTCTGATTCTGAATCACGATGCGATCGCGAGCGTCGATGAAAATATCCCCTGCGATGCCGTCGTCTGCATCGGTGGTCGTATCGGTGCCTGTGCTGTTGTTTGTCGTGGTCACGGTGGCTCCACTCAAGAACACCGAATCTTCTAAGGCAGTGAGGCGAATTTCGCTAAAGTCGTCTGTACTGGTTGCTTGTGCAAGATTGTTGGTGCTGGTCGCTTCGATGGTGCTGTTGATGATAGAGACTCGTCCTTGAGAGGCGATGGTAATGTCTCCCGCCAGTCCGGTGCTGAGGTTTGCCGCCTGCAACAGCGAGTCATTCCTCAAATCAACAGAACTTGCCTGAATGGCGATATCTCCGCTATTGCCTGTCCCTGCCCGAACCTGGCTAAAAATTTGCCCATTGTTCATGGTGAAAGAACCTGTCAACACAGCGGCGATATTTCCGGCATCACCCTGCCCTCCTTCACGAATCAGCGTTTGCAACTGCGCCCCATTCGTCAACGAGAGAGAACCAGCCACAATCCCAATGGTGCCTGCATCGCCAACTGCCCCTGACTCAACCGTACTAAAAGCGGCTGTTTGAAATTGACCTGCCCCCGGTGTACCAATCCCTTCAAACCGGACATCGCCTGTGCCAGCGTTGAATACAATATTGCCAGCATTGCCCTCACGCAGAGTGGCTGCATCGATTTGTGACCCATTAGCAACAGAAATCAGCCCATTCGCTCTGACACTAATATTGCCAGCATTAAAACTTCCGGTTGTCGCGGTGATTGGTTGGTTTGTCGTTTGCAAGTTGCTGTTATTAATAACAACAGTGGTTGGAGCCGTTGGGTCGTTCTCCACCTCGTCAGAGCTACTGCCAATAAAAATTCGCCCGAAATTACCTTCCGCTTCAACGCGACTACCATTGACAATGTCAATGCGATTGCGAGCATCGATAAAAACATCTCCTGCAAATTCAGTCCCCGTATTCGATGCTGTGATTTGAGCATTGTTTAACAACACAGAGCCATTTGTAGACTCAATCCGAATCGTGCTGGGGGAGACAGTCGAGAGGCTGTTGATACTGCTGCTGTCAATGCGACTCCCTGGATTAAAGGTGATGTCTCCTACTGCCCGAAAGTTGACATTGCCACTGGAGCCTAGATTAAACGCGGATGTGATGACCAGTCCGTTGAGGGCAATGCCACTGCGAGCATCAACCGTGACAGAGCCACCGCCATCTGCACCACCTGTGTCGATCGCCCCAATCACAATGCCACCGGGAGCCGCCAACGCATTCGGTCGATATTGGTTCGTCAGGTAAACAATGCCACCCAGGTTGCTACCCGTAAAGTTAATCGCATTCACCCGAATATCTGCCGTCGTTGCCCCTGCTGCTGGAGGAACAGGTGCGCCAATCACCGTGTTGCCCGGAAAGCCAGGAATTTGTGACCAATCGACTCCCGCTCGGATATCGACAAAAAATCGATTAGCTCCATCTACTTCTCCCCCATTCACAGATGTTGGAATGCCATTGGTCGCCAGAGCCGCCAGAAAAGGATTGGGGTTTCTGGGGTTAATTGTGTTGGCATCATCACCAACGCTGGTGACCTCGACATTCCCCAGAGTGACGCTACCCCCCGCCAGGATGTGCAGCGAGGCAGTGTTGAGCACATCTCCCAACACCACATCTCCAGTGGCCAAAATAATTGGGTCAAAGGGGCTGATCAGATCGCCCCGTGCGCCACCCAACCGCTGAATCCGAAAGTCACCACCACTCCAATAGTGCGCGTCACCCCCCACCGGATTCGCGGAGCGCAACGTCATATCGCTACCTGAGAAAAAGCCACTGCTGGGATGGTTGAGGGCAAAGATATCTACGGTGCGATCGCCCTGTACCAGCAACTCCCCTCCTGCCTGAGCAACAAACGGGGTGGTGACACTATCGCGAATCTGCACAGTGTCTCGTGCCTGCAAGGTCAAGTGGCGTCCAGCTTGCAATTGCCCCTGCAAATTCAAGCGATCGCCAGAGAGGGTGAGATCTTGCCCGGTGGTGAGTTGTCCCTGATTCGTAATGTTGCCTGTCCCGTATTGCAAGCCGATCGGCACTCGCATCGTCAGGAGTGGCGGTGCCTGGGGATTGGTAGCACTGAAGTCACTGCCATCGGGGAAGGTGAAGCGATCGCCCGTACTGGCAACAAAGGAACCCCCAATATCAAGGCGAGCATTGGGTCCAAACAAAATGCCATTGGGGTTCAACAGAAACAGGTTTGCCCCTCCATCTACGCCCAGGGTGCCCATGATGTCTGACACATCGCTGCCTGTGACGCGACCCAAAATATTCTCAATGCCAGCAGGATTGCTGAAATAAACTCGCTGTCCCTCGTTGACGTTAAATTCTTGAAAACTGTGAAACAGGTTAACTCCACGGGTGGCTCCCCCGTCGATACGATCGCCTAATCTGCCCCGTACCGTGACACCCCGATTGATGGTCGATCGCTCCGCCCCCAACGTCTCGTCAGGAACAATCTGAGCCAGAGCGGTTGGGCTGTAAAGGGCGATCGTGCCAACTCCCAACATCACACCACCAACCAACACTCCACCATGCCAGCTATGCGCCATAGCAAAACCGTCTCCCCGGAAAATAACACATGTGCATTGTTTGTAATGGCTGCACACCTGATTCAACATTCGTTCTGGTTTATAGCTATAACACCCCTAAAAGCGGTATGAGATTGAGTAGGGTTGCTATAGGTGTAAACACGATATGCACCCGACGGCAGCAAGTAGTGACCCAAGTTAAATGCCATTGAAAGACCTGCCCAGAGACATGGCTTGCCCGTCTTCGATCACGATCACTTCCGCTACGGTAGTAGGTCATGGAAGCAATTCACCAGAATGAAGACAAGCGAGTCTGATACGTCAGTTCTATCGGCTTCAGCAGGAGATTACCACGATATCACCCGACAATTCAGCAAGCGTTCTAAACATTTAATAGTCAATCCTTTAGAAGCCTAATGATTGAGATTGGGTTAAGAATCTTCATATCCTTGAGTCGGAATCCTTGAGGGCGATCGCCTTGATCACAATTTAATTTGCTCCATTAAAAAGCGGGTTAAGCGAATACCCATCACCCAAATGGATATTTTCACAACCCCATATCGTATTCTTCGTCGCTTGTGGAAATATCCACTGTTAAAAACCATCCATCTCAAAAACTCAATTGGGCTACCATGCAGATGACTTTATAAAATTAAAGACTCAATTTTATAGAAATACGGTTGCAACTCTAAATTCTCTGCTATAAATGCAATTGCATTAATCAAAATATCAATTGGTAGAAAAATCAAATTTGATCGCCCCTATTGCTAAAGTGATCTTAAGCAAGCGATCGCTCTCCAATCGTTACAGCCCACCGTCACAAGAAACGTCTGCTCTGACTTCAGGTTTCAATGGATATTCAAGAGGAAATTAATCGACAACGAGTAAAGCATATTATTAGCAGTTATCAGCTTGGCGGTAGCGAGGCTGATCAAATGGAGCTTTATCTCAAGGAATTAGTTGAGACTTATCCAATGCCATTAATCGAATTAGCACTGGTTGAAACATTAGTGGATCATTGGCTGACAGTGCCCTTAGTCAGGGGGCGAGATTTCTTTAGTCAGGCACACGACAAACTCAAACATTGGGAAAACCAACCCATCGTTAGTACCATCACTCCAGAGCAGTTTCAGCAAATTACAGGGCTTGATCCATCTCCTGTGTTTGGCTCCACTGAAAAACCCCCGACTCGACCAATTGTGCATCCCTCATAAATGAAGAGAGAAGAGGGAAGAGGGAAGAAGAATAAACGATAAAGGCTGAAGGATAAAAAAGAGGGAAGAAGGAAGAGAGAAGAGGGAAGAGCCAAGAGCCATTTCACCTGCGACTAAAGTGCGGGCTAATAATACGAGATAGGTGCATCTGACGGTTAGGGGAACGGCGGTTTTAACCGCACCTATCAGAACAAAACCTCAGCCTGCGTAGGCGAACTTGGCTCCAATAGCCGCAAATTCATTCGCCAGGTTCAGTCCCCTAAGCACTAGATATACCTACCTATACGAAGTCTACTGAAGCCGACAGAGAGAGCTTCAGTCCACTTGAGTGAACTTTGGAGGCTAGTTCACCATTGAGGCGCGGGCAGATGGAACGGGTGTATCCAGAATGTTGTGTAAAACCCTCTACTCTCTTACTCCCCCACTCCCTCACTCCCTCACTCCCTCACTCCCCTACTCCCTCACTCCCGACTCCCTGCAAAGGCAGGTTTCGCGATCGCCACCACTCCATAAACGCGAATCTGATGTCGTCTCAACGTCTGTGCAGCCGCATTAACCGTAGCTCCCGTAGTGTAGATATCATCGAGCAACAATACGGGAGTTTTAGAAGCGTAACGCCGAAACTCCTGACCCAACTGAAAAGCACCCGCCAAATTTTGCTGGCGAGCCGCCGCTGATAAGCCAAACTGAGCATCCGTTGCTCGTACCCGCTCTAATCCCTGTCGTCGCAGAGGCAATCCCGTCACTCCACAAAAGGTTTCGGCTAACAACTCTGCCTGATCAAACCCCCGCTTATGTCGCTTTGCCGCGTGCATCGGGATAGGAACCACTGTAACAGCCGTCTGACTCAGGGGCGAGGCTAACCAGGCATGGGCTAACCACCGTCCCATGGGTTGTGCCAGTTGGGGTTGGTTGTCGTATTTCAAGGTGGCGATCGCTCGCTTCAATGCCCCTCCATACTCCCCCCAGGCAAACACAGGTAATGGAGCGTGCCAACCTGCTCCCGGTTCAGATAGCTGGCAACGTTTTACCTGTCGCTCACAATCGAGACACAATTCCAAAGGGGTCGATCGCTGGCACGCCGGACAAACCGATTGCAAAAACATGCCAAGTAGAGGCTTCAAAGATTGAGTCCAACGTTGCATTGCCACCCTTTGTGATGAGAACAAACAAAAAAATTGATGCAGGACTAGCCGTGCTCAAAGGCTAGAACGGAGGGCAGAGGTAGATCCTATGTCCGAAAAACACTTCCATACCTCTATCGTTTTAAGCTTGGTGCATCGTGCTATACAGTGTAAAATGCCAAAATCGCTAACATCTGATGTAAAAAACAGCAGAGTGGGTAGAATGGCATTTAATAAATCTATAGTTCCACTTCAACTAATGGGACTTAACATAGTCTCTATATCCCTGTTGTTAGCGTTTCACGTAAAACCTGAATAGACACCTTCCACGAATCATCCTTGCTAACAGACATCTGATACTTTGCTCATGCCGCCAATTACTAAACAGAATCGCGATTTACCAACTATTAACGAACGAATTCGGTTTCCAAAAATCAGAGTTATTGATACAGACGGTGGTCAGCTTGGCATTTTGACACCGCGTGAAGCTTTGAGACTGGCTGAAGAGAAAGAGCTTGATCTAGTGCTGGTAAGCGATAAGGCAGACCCACCCGTCTGCCGCATCATGGATTATGGCAAGTTCAAGTTTGAGCAGGAAAAGAAAGCCCGTGAAGCCCGCAAAAAGCAGCACACCTCCGACGTTAAGGAAGTGAAGATGCGCTACAAAATCGAAGAGCACGATTATCGTGTTTGCATCAACCGGGCAGAAAAGTTTCTTAAAGATGGCGATAAAGTCAAAGCAACCATCATGTTTCGGGGTCGGGAGATTCAACACAGCGACCTGGCAGAAAGCTTGCTTCAACGCATGGCTACCGACCTGCAAGAACTCGCTGAGGTGCAACAGGCTCCAAAACGTGAAGGACGCAATATGATGATGTTGCTGTCGCCTAAAAAGTGATGCTCTAATGAGCACAAACAATGAGCAAGTTTAATCCCTGGAAAATTGCATTTTTCCTAATTGTTGCCGCAGGTTGCATCCCCTCAGGTCAGGTTTCAGGAGGAGTCTCTCCTACGCCTGAACCTGCCTCGCCTGCATCGATCGCCCCTGCTTCTCCCTCTGAGTCAACATCTCCCAGTGCATCCAACTCCCCGACTAAAACAGAGGGTACGGGTGGGGATATCGTGGCTCAAGCCGCAGATTGCACTAACCCGCAAACCCAGTTAGAGATTAACGAATGTGCGGCTAAGTCTGCTGAAGTAGCCGATGAGAAGTTAAACGAAGTCTATCAACAACTCAAAGCCACCCTATCCCCCAATCAAGAAAAACTGCTGACCGATGCCCAACTCGCCTGGATTGAGTTTCGGGATAAGAACTGTGAGTTTGCCAGAGGTAGATTTGAGGGGGGGTCGATCGCCCCTACAGTCTATAGCAGTTGCATTGAGCGTGTGACTCAACAGCGTACTGAAGAACTCCAGGGCTATGCCCAAGACCAGCTTTGATGAGGTCTGTTTGGTAGTCACAGCGAGGCGATTAATGCAGAGACGCGATTAGTGTAGAGCCGCGATTAATCGCGGCTCTACACTAATCGCGTCTCTACACTAGCTATCTGCCTTCAAAATACTCCCTAACGATCGCCACGATTCGCTCTGACGCATGACCATCGCCAAAGGGATTCACAGCCGTTGCCATGGTGTTGTAAGCGACAGGGTTACTTAACAATTCACCTGCCTCATTCAGAATGCGATCGGGTTGGGTGCCGATGAGTTTGGCGGTGCCTGCGGCGATCGCCTCAGGTCGTTCTGTCGTTTCGCGCAACACCAACACAGGTTTGCCCAGGCTGGGGGCTTCTTCTTGCAATCCGCCAGAGTCCGTCAGTAGCAGATAACAACGCTGCATCGCGCCGACCAACTCAGCATAGTCGAGCGGCTCGATGAGAAACGCTCTGGGATGACTGCCCAACAACGCTTGCAACGGTTCCCGTACGGTGGGGTTGCGGTGCAATGGCAATAACAGAGCCGTATCGGGGAACTTATCCAACACCTTGAGAAATCCCTGAGCAATGTCCTGTAACGGCTCACCCCAGTTTTCGCGCCGATGCACAGTTGCCAACAATACGCGATATTGGCTCCAGTCCAGATTGGGAATGGTGCAAGGGGGGTGCTGTGCTGCAACAGTCAGCAGAGCATCGATCACCGTGTTGCCCGTCTGGTAAATTTTGCCCACCACGCCCGATCGCTCCAGATTCTCAAACGCTAACTGAGTTGGCGCAAAGTTAAGTTGCGTGATTTGCGAGATCAGGCGACGGTTTGCCTCTTCGGGGTAGGGGTTAAACAGGTCGTCAGTGCGTAATCCTGCTTCGACATGCCCCACTGGAATGCGGTGATAAAAGGCGGCGATCGCCGCGGCAAAGGCGGTGGTCGTATCTCCCTGCACAATTACTAACCGGGGTTGGATCTGTTGAAACAACGCCTCTAGTCCCTGCAAACTGCGACAGGTAATATCGGTGAGGGTCTGCTTGTGCTGCATGATCGCCAGATCCTGATCAGCCGTTAACTCAAACAGATCCATCACCTGCTGCACCATCTCCCGATGTTGTCCCGTTAAAACAACGTGGGTTTCAAAGGCAGGATTTTGCTTAAACTGCCGAATTACGGGAGCCAGTTTAATCGCCTCGGGGCGCGTTCCGAGAATGATGCAGATGGGGAGTGGGGTTTGCATTGGAGGGAGGTGGGGAGTGGGGAGTGGGGAATGGGAATGGAGAGTGGGAAGTAGGGAGTGGGGTGCCGTCAGTTAGGGGATGGCGATGGTTCGCTGTTAGGTGATGCTTCATTTGCAGGAATGGCTTTCCATTCAGGGAAAGCACGATTAACCGCCGCATCAAAGTCAGTGGGCACCAGCACAACATTAAGGGATTCGGCAGGTTCAGTTGGAGGGTCGATCTGAGCATACAAGCGACTGCGATCGAAGTTATAGCCCCCGATGATGAGGCGATGGCTTTCCTGGTTGTCGAGTTTGAACTCGATTTCTGCCATCGGTTGATGGAAGCCAAAATCCTCTCGTTGGTCAGCAGGTGCAGTAAAGCCTTGATTTCCCTCACTCACGGCAAGCAGGTTCAGCAGATAGGCGATCGAAGCGGGGTTCGCGGGAACTGCATCCGGTTCCTTCATCTGCCAGGTGCCGCTGTCATCTTTGGCAAACGAGAGCGATCGCAACTGCGTTTTCAACGTCAATGAGGTGATCTGCTGTTCCTCAACAGCAAACAAATCTTGAGTTTCAGCATTGTCACTGTCCCGTGAGGGGGCACTATTCATCTGAGACAGATAGACCGCACCACCGAGAATGGCAGCCGTTACCACCAGGGCGATCGTCGTCGGTTTTAATTTCATCAGTCAACCTCCTAACGGCGTGCCCACCAGACAGCAATACCCATGCCAAAGCCTAGCAAAGGTAAGAACACCAGCGACAACAGCGCGAGCAAAATCTGCCGTTGGGGTTGCAGGAGAATGCGACGGTTCGTCATTTCTTTAGGGCGCACCGCCAAGACTTGATTGTTTTCTTGCTGGCTCACCCAACTCACCGAGTTCAAGAAAACGTCGGCGTTGAGTTGTTGATTAAACAACCCATCGGTGATGAAGCTGGAGTTACCAATCACCACCAGTCGCGCTTCACCAGGAATTTCATCCGGGGAAGCTGCGGGAGAAGGGCTTGGGGAAGGGGAAGCACCTGGGCTGGGGGATGCCTCCGGGCTGGGTGACGCATCAGGGGCATCGGTTTCAACCGGACGAGACAGGGCTGCGCCGATCAGCAATTGCCCTTCCGGATCTGTCTCAGGGTTAAACGCTAACTGTCCATTCTCATCAATGCTTTGTGCCTGAACGCGATCGCCTGTTGCCAGCAAGGGCACTGACTCAACCCCCTCAACGGGTTGCAGATCAATCGGACGGGCGATCGGGTAAAAGGAAATGCCATTCCCTAAATTTCGAGTGATGGGATGATCTCCATATTGAGTGATCAATGCCACCAATGCTTCGGGACCTGTTGCTTGGCGTGCTGGGTCAACGATCACTCGGTCAATCAGGGTAACGCCCCAATCCTCCAGTAACGCCGTCAGTTCAGGGTCAACGCTAGGGTCAATCAGCAACACCAGACCGCCGCGTCCTTCATTGAGATACTCCTCCAGCGCAGCCACTTCTTCCTCCAGGAGTGCTCGCTCTGGACCTGCCACCACAACAGCACTGGCATCCTCTGGCACGTCACCCTGCTCCGCCAGATTCAGCGGTTCAGTGACATAGCTCTCTTCCTGCAAGCGAGTACTGGCTTCTGTGATGCCTCCCTGGGGTGCTTCCAGAGGTCGCTCTCCATGTCCCTGCAAAAAGTAAACTTTGGCTTGGCGATCGCCCGTAATCTGAGCAATACCATTCGTCAATCGCCGCTCAGACAACCGCTCTTGATCGTTAACCACCTGCAACAAACGACGGCGATCGCCCTGTTCTAAATACACCTCACCGGGAGCACCGACTCCAAACTCTTGCGCTAACCCCGGTTGAGCATTGGGGTTGACATATTCATAGCTGAACTGGTCGTTTTGCCGACGATAGTTCTCCAGCAATTGTCGGTCTTGGGGATTTTCTGCCGGATCAAACACCCAGGCTTTCACAGGCTCCTCAAGTCGCTGCAACACTTCCTGGGATTGGGGTGCCAGCGTGAAGATCTGGTTTTCTGTCAGGTCGATGCGAGCAGAGTAACGCACAGCTAAAAAGTTGAGCAGCCCCAGAATAACCAGAACCGCCAGAGTTGCAACCAGCGCATTGGTGCTTGCCTGGGTCGATCGCCGCCCAAAGAAGCCCTGCACCGAACTCCCTTCTGAGATCAGCCATACCACAAGGATCGCAATGCCTACCAGCATCAACCCCAATGGCACAGCACCCCAACTGTTTGCCACGACTCCAGCCGTCAGCCCAATGATGATTAGCATTGGACCCACCCAGACCAGATATTTCAGATATTTCCGTTGCAAAACCGACATTCTCATGGCGTAGCCGTTTCGTGTAATAGCCCGTTAATGTTATACGCCTAAACGGAGTAGCCTCGCAAAAATTCGTTCGTCAGGCATCTTGAGATTTGAGTGCCTGATCAAGAATCGATCGCGCCTGTACCGCCTGGGTACGAGCTTCCCGATAGCGCAGGTTTAATTGGGCAAAGGTTTTCAAAACTTTGAGATTGTCACGTAGCTGGGTGAGTTCCTCGTCATCCACATCTTCGTCAGTGAACAGTGGGTCAATCTGGGCTCGGATCTTCATCGCCTCCGCCCGGGATGCCTGGACTTTTTGCTTCAAGGTTGTCAGATGGGTGATCACCTGCACTGCCTGGGTGACCGCTTCTTCGTCGTCAGTGACGGTAATCGTGGGTTCTTTCACCTCGATAAATTGATGAGGGCCAAACCCCTCCGACAAATCGGTCGGCAATTTTCCGGCTTCCATCAACTCGATTAACTGATCCATCGCCTTATCGCGGGCTTTGGAGGAGTCTTTGCCGGGAACGGTCAAGATAATTTCTGGGCTTTGAGCGAGGGTGTACTGAACCATATCCTTTCCAATACTTTTGTACTATTCTTTCCTAATCCTACGGGTCGAGTCACGATCCATCAACCCATTTGTTAAACAGCGATCGCCTCACAAGAAGCTCCGTCATGACATTACCGTGATCTACGACATTCTGGTTCAGTCGCAATGTCAGTTACACAATTCTGTCAAAAATCTCCTTACCATGAGACATATAGCAACTGTCGAGACAGTTAATGCAAGGGGGGTGTGGGGGCTGCGCCCCCAGCCAGGGGTTCCACCCCTGCACCCCGTCCTAACCAACCCTCGGTTGCTATATAAAATAGCGTGTAACTTGAATTACTCTGTGAAAAACATCCTGGTCATTGTCCACCAAGCTACCTCTGATCCGGGTTTGGTGGGTCAGTTGTTGCGATCGCACGGCTACACCCTCGACATTCGCTGTCCCAACCTGGGGCACGACCTGCCAACAACCATGAACCATCACGAAGCAGCAGTGGTGTTTGGTGGACCGATGAGTGCCAACGACAGCGAAACCTTACCCTTCATTCGCACCGAGTTGGACTGGATTGAAACCGCTTTGGAATCGGGCAAACCCTACCTCGGCATTTGCCTGGGGGCGCAATTGCTAGCCCGGGTCTTGGGAGCGACGGTATCTCCCCACCCCGAGGGTATGACTGAGATTGGCTATTTTCCAATTCAACCCACACCAGCAGGGCAACCCCTTTTCTCGACACCCATGCAGGTCTATCACTGGCATCGGGAGGGCTTTGAGCTACCCTCTGGCTCAGTGCTCCTGGCAACAGGCGATACCTTTGCAAATCAGGCATTTCGCTTTGGCAAGAATGCTTATGGGGTACAGTTTCACCCAGAAATGACTCACGAAATTATGGAACGGTGGCTCGAGAATGCTCCTGAATGCCTGATTCTACCGGGTGCCCAACCCCGCGACAAACACCTGCAAGGCTATCAGCTATATGCTGCCAATCTGCGACGCTGGTTAGAAAACTTTTTGCAGCATTGGCTTGAGATGGAGCAACAGCGTGATTACCCCGACGATGCACTGGTCGCCTGAGCCCTGAATGAGCCATTGGCTTTGTCCTAAGCTTTCTAACCAAAGCTATAAATACCCAGCGAATGGGTGCATCTAGTAATCGGGGGACTGAACCCGGCGAATGAATTCGCGGCGATTGGAGCGAAGCCTGCCTATGCGGACTGAGGTTTTGAACCGGCGTAGGCAGTTTTGTTCGGGTGGCTGCGGTTTCAACCGTCAAAATCCTCATACCAAGCCTGGGTTAAGGAAAGAAGGTTTTTGAGGCATAAGCTTAGAAAAAATAAGAATTTCAGATTGAAAAGTTTCTAAAACAACTTTTCGCCTCTTATCAACCTGTTATTCTTAATTTCATGGAACTGAACGAGATTGATTTCAAGGTGATTCAACACCTGATGACTCAGGGACGAATGACCTGGTCTGAACTGGCAAGCATTTTGGAGTTATCGGCTCCTGCAACTGCCGATCGCGTTCGTCGGTTAGAGGAACGCAACGTTATTCAGGGATATGCGGCTCTGGTGAACCCGGAGGCGATCGCGCTTCATCTGACGGCATTTATCGCCGTGACCTTAGAGCGTCCTGAACATCGAGATGCTTTTCTAGAACGGGTGCAAACCCTGGCAGAGATTCAAGAGTGTCATCACGTCACAGGTGAGGACGACTATCTCTTAAAGGTGCGGTGTCGTCATACCAAAGACCTGGAGCGGTTGATCAGTGAGCAGCTAAAGTCATTGCCCGGAATTCTCAAAACCCGTACGACGATCGCTCTGTCAACGGTGAAAGAGACTCCGGTATTGCCACTTTATAAGCGTGGGGAGTAGGGAATGGGGGATGAGGGGAGGGGTAAAGGAGTAAGGCAGTGAGGACGATTGGGGTAGGTTACAGAAAGTTAGGTCAAGACCCAATGGCTTTCCATCTCAAAAGAATACGCACGAAAGCCACCTGCACGACCACAAAAACTGACACAAAACTTTAGACAAAGCTCTCATACTTCTACCCTGACACTCCTTGAACCTTTTGCCCCTCTCCTCCCTACCGCCTCCACCGCCGCTCCCTTACACCCCTTTACCTCAATTTCTCTATAGGTAAGAATATGGACATTGCGTTATTTGGTCGAGGCTTGCTGGTGGGCTTAGCGATCGCTGCCCCAGTTGGACCGATTGGTGTGCTTTGCATTCAGCGCACTCTACAGTACGGTCAACGGATTGGATTAAGTACGGGTTTGGGAGCAGCCACAGCTGACGCTATATATGGTGTAATTGCCGGGTTTGGATTAACATTCATTTCTGGTATCCTGATTGGTCATGCGATCTGGTTTCGTTTCATCGGGGGAGCATTTCTGCTTTACCTCGGCATTATGACAATCCGATCTGCACCCGCTCATCAGGCGGCATCTAAAAAAGGATATGGGCTTTGGGGTGCTTACTTCTCAACTGTGGTGTTAACCATCACCAATCCAGCCACAATTTTATCGTTTGCGGCAGTATTTGCCGGGTTGGGGTTAGCCAGCACAGAAGGAGACTACTGGGCAGCGAGTATTTTAGTTTTGGGTGTGTTTAGCGGATCGGCGTTATGGTGGTTGCTGCTCACGGGTGGGATTAGTTTGTTTCGCAAAAGGTTTAAACTTGACGGTTTACAGTGGCTAAACAAAATCTCCGGCATAGTTTTGATTATTTTTGGTGTGGTTGCCATCACTTCTCTTCCACTATCACCTTTGGTGGAGCAGTAAAGGCAGCGATCGCCACGTTAGCTACTGTCACGTTAACGACTGTCCTGCTAGGGTTTGCTTTCACTCCCCTTTACACCCAGCCCGCTTACTCCCTTCCTTTGGGAAGCCCTCCCTATCTGGCTCAAAGCTCCGCTTCCGTTGAGCGACTGCGACAACAGCAACAACAAATCGAACAGCGGCGAAATCAAATCAATCGCGAACAAGACCGCCTGGAAAACCTGGAAGAGTCAGCCCAAGATCGACTGGAAGGCTTAGAGGACAACATTCAAACGACTGCCTCTCAGATTCGCGTCAATGAGAATGAACTGAAGCTTGCCAATGAACGCCTCCAAAAACTACAGGCTGAGTTAGCCGTTGCTGAGAAGACCTATCAAGAGCGGCAGTTTGCGACGGTAGCCCGCCTGCGGTTTCTGCAACGACAACAGAGTAGCCGGGGTTGGGCCGTGCTGCTCAGAAGCCAAAACCTCAACGATTTTCTCGATCGCCGCCGCCAATTAACCCTGGTCTACGCGGCAGATCGGACAATCTTGGCAGAACTTAAAGCCGAAGCGGACGATCTGAATCTTCGTCGCCGCACAATTGAGCGACAGAAAAATGAAATTGCTCTGATTACCCAGCAGTTGCAAGCCCAAAAGTCAGAATATGAGGCGCAGGCAGAAACGCAGGAAGCCTTGATTAATCGCCTCAAAGCCGATCGTCAGGCTCTCGAAGAGGCGGAAACCCAACTGGAAAAAGACTCTGCTAATATTACCGTCTTGATCCGACAGCGGATTGCTGCCGCTGCCCGCAATGGCATCGTGATTCGCGGAACTGGGCAATTTAGCATTCCCATCAACGGTCGGCTTACCAGCAACTTTGGCTATCGGGTTCACCCCATCCTGGGCTACCGCCGCTTTCATGCAGGGATTGACTTTGGTGCAGGCTACGGCACGGTGATTCGAGCCGCCGACTCCGGTACCGTCATCTTTGCCGGATGGTATGGCGGTTATGGCAGGTCAGTCATTATCGACCACGGCAACAACCTCACCACCCTCTATGCTCACGCCAGCGAACTCTACGTCTCAGAAGGGCAAGCCGTGCAACGAGGACAGGCGATCGCCGCTGTTGGCTCTACCGGACTCTCGACCGGACCTCACCTGCACTTTGAAGTGCGAGAAAACGGTACACCCGTCAATCCACTGAATTATCTGTAAGCCAGGGTAAATGGGGTAAGGGGGTACGACGCAATAAATCGAGCCTCTTCCCTTTTATCCTTCATCCTTCATCGTTTATCCTTTCTTCCTCCCCCACTCCCCTACTGCAAATCCTCAAAAATAACTCGATTCGCCACCTCCTCACTGGCAACTGTTTGTTGCTGATGCAGCGCGATTGCCCGATTTACCGCATTCATGCGCCGCTCCTGATCCTGCGTAATGCTGTGAATGTTATTGCCCAAACCCGGAGCACTCCACCGCCCAGAGTCGGGGTCAAGGTAAGAACGAGTGCGTGCCCACAAGACCGCATCAGATCCCGTTAGTCCCATATGGCGAGCCGTGTTGAGCCAGATGATATAGCCGCGATCGAGGGCTGCTGCTGGCGATTGGTTCGCCAGGTCAATGCCGTTTAGCTCCTCTTCGAGCGTCATCTCAAAGCCCTTTTCGGTTGCCTGATGTCGCAACTCTACTGCCTGTCGTTGTAATCGTCGCAGTTGCTTTTCGTCTGCTTCTTCCGGAGTCTTTGCCCCATGTTGATAAGAAAAGCTGCCGATATTCCACACGCCGTTGCCGGGGTCAACGTGTCCGTAATATGCCCAGGTGCGCCCACCATCGGGGGTGCGAGTGCCCTCCGCACTACCAACCGCTTTAGCCACCAGGGAATCAGAGCCTCCGTCAAACAGGCTAGAGGATGCATTAGCTGGAGTCGGTTGGGGCGACGCTGCTGATATCGGTGCAGGTCTTAAAGCAGTCGCAACCGGAGCAGGTTTAGCCGAGCCAGGTTCAACCGAGGTTGATTCAGCCGAGGCAAGTTCAGTCGAGATGGCAACCGTGGGTAACTCGAAACTGACCTCTAGGGGATGTTCCTCCACAGAATCATCACCTGTTACGGCATGATTACCCGTTACGGAATCACCACCAGCCAGTGCTGAGTCTGCTGGCAAAGCATCCGGAAGAGTCGGTTGGGATGCGATCGCCGATAACTCTTGATCTGGAACAGTACGGGTGGAAGAGTTACTTTCGGGCAGGTCAAATTCTAGTAGCCCCTCATCCGCTTGAGCAACTTGAGGAGATCCCAACACAACAGCCGCTACAGCGGCAATCCACGCAAACCGTTTCATACTCGTCTTCTCGTTACCTGATTTAGTTCAAACTCTCAACTCCCCACTGCCTATTCCCCTGAGGCTCGCTCTAAGGTGCGTTCCAGCATTGAAATAGAGGGTTCGACCATTGCCCAACGCCCACTGGGCTGTTTGCGGAGTGTGGCAAATTCGAGCGTCTGGGCGATCGCCACTTGATCCCCTTGCTGAACATTGCCCAATCGCGGGTTTTGCAAACCACACCAGCGAAACAGATAGGCGGGCAACTCTGGGCTGGAGTAAAACACACAATCCGCGTTATGGCTGGCAGGTCGCACGCGACCATCGTAGGGGGCGTACACCGGATCACCCGCCACCTCAACCGAAATATCTCCCAACCCTCCTCGAATGCGCCGACCCGCCACCTGATCACCGGGTTGCAGCACCCACTGTTGCTCTAGCTGTATGGTCATCTCTGGTACGGAGGGAGTGGTTGTGCAGCCGAGTAACAACAGCAACGGACAGAGCGCAAGTCGCGATGCCAGGAAATTTTCTCTCTGGGGCGATCGCCCCCTCAGCCATGGACGTTGATTTAGTCGGGTTAGTCGGGGCATTTGCGTCACCATGATGGAGTCTGGCATCCACCAGAAGGTCAACATCTTGATAGTACATTAGTACTATATTTTCGACAACCCAAATTGACGTTACAGCAATTCTCATTTGTGTATGCCACACCAACCGTTCATATTGCCCAAATCTACAGGCATTCGCTGTGTGGCACTCCTCTGAAAACCGCTGTAATCCGAGTGGGGGAACCACACAGACGAAAGCGGGTGCATCTGACGGTTAGGGGAGTAGCGGTTAAACCCGCAGCGACCAGAACAAAACCTCAGTCCGCGTCGGCGGACTTCGATCGGATAGCCGCGAATTCATTCGCCGGGTTCAGTCCCCCAATCTTTATCCTCCACCCACTACCCTGTCCTACTCGGCATTAGGGGGAATGACAGGTGTTGGTGTTATCCAATTCAAATCAACCGCCTGTTCACACACCACTTGAGTCGCTGTTGCCGCCGGAATCACGGTTGGGGCTTGTCCGGGAGCCGTTGTCGTGACTCGGTTAGGGCGTTCTGTGATGGAACATACCTTTTGAGCGTAATAGCCATCCGGTCGAGAACTGGGTCCAAGCCAGAAAGCTCTTAGCGTCAGAGCGTAGCCAGGATTGCCCGCTGACACTTCCCCTTCCAAATTCCACAGACGATCTTCCTCCGCCCTGGGAATTCGCCGTCTGACCTCTTCCTCCAAACGAGGAATTTCGATATCAGTTTCAAACAGCCAACGCTCAACTTCTCCCCACGGGGCGGGTTCAAGACGCTCTCGCAAAGCGGTTTCCGCTAAATTAAGAAACATCACGCCTCGTGAGTTTTGAGTCGATGAGGCAACCTTGACGACAAACGCACTACGAGTGAATTCATCTGCCATCAAACTGGGATATTCCTGGAGCCAGTTTTGAAGCAGAAAAAAGAACTGTATCCAGCAACTTAAAATCGCACTAAAAAACAACAGCAACACAATTTCCTGGCGATCGACCGCAAACTTTTTGCCATCAATCGTAGGATTAACGACCTCTAACCCTTTCTTCAAAAATTTAGGAATGGTCGCTATCAAGGCTGAAACAATCGGCCAACTGATCGCAGCTAACGAAACATCACTCCATCCGTAAAACAAAAAGCTACAGGCTAATGCTCCTGCGATCCAGGGGCCCGGATAAACATCAATGCCTAAAATGTTTTGTTTGACTCCGGCTAAAACCCAATCAATTCCAATCGTTAAAAATAGCCAACCAAACCAGGATAAAAAGTCTCGAACAAATTCACTATCAACCAACAAAGACATCAACCAGGAAAACAGACTCAACAGAATAAACGTCTGCCCTGAAAAGGGTTTGACTTCTTTGAGGTATTTAGTAATAAAGTCAATGACTTCTTTCACTGAATTTCTAGATCTAGACTGCCTTGCGTGACTAATCGAATGATCAAAATTAAAGAAACCGCACTATAGCTTAAGGCATTGGCGGCTAAAATAGCGTTGCCTAATCCTGGAGAAATCATACTTCTAGAAGTGCGCCGATTTGCTCCAAATTTAGTTGATTTAGCTTTTTGAGCATCAGTTTCAGGAGGTTTGATATCCCCCAGAAAAAATTGCAAATAGGTCAATCCAAATAACTTGACAAAAAAACTGACAAAAAAAGTCACTGGAGCTGACAACATCACCCAAAGAATAAATCCTTGTTGCCAGTGGTCAAAAAAAATGCAATCGATGAGTTGTAGTTTAAGACCAGGAGGAATCAGCGGTTGAATAATCAGAAATAACAACCAACCAACCGTCGTAGACAAAAAATTAATCGATGTGGCGTAATGAACACTTCGCTTTTGGGTGAGGCTAAGACGATAGCGCAAAACATATGCTTCAATGGCGATCGCCATTAACAGCAACAAGCTTTGAAACACTATCATCTTTAACGGCAGAACCGAGACAAACATGAGACGAGTTTGATATCAACAAGGCAACCGTCACGCCTGATTTAAAGCTACTGCATTGCTGAAGGGATTCCCAAGCCGCCATAATGGATACAAGCTCTATCGGTAGCATTGACCATCCTAATTAGGGATTGACAACACTACTAATAGCGGTAATCTTTTGTAGGCGATGGCTTTCCTCAAGATCAACGCTGACCTCAATTACGCAACGTTTATTCATCATCTTAGAGCCATGACACGAACCGGAGTCGGTATTCGCACAGCCCAAACCCGCAGCGATCGCCTGATTGGTCAAATTCATGTGTATGACGGTGCCGGAAAAGGCAAGTCACAGGCAGCGTTGGGGGTCGTCTTGCGATCGATTGGGTTGGGCATTCGCACCTCCTGGCAAACGCGAGTGTTACTGTTGCGATTTCTCAAGGGACCGGGGCGCACCTACGACGAAGATGCTGCGATTGAAGCTCTACAACGTGGGTTTCCGCACCTGATCGACCAGGTGCGTACAGGCAGAGCCGAATATTTCGGCACAGAGGACATCACTCGCTTCGATCGCCTGGAAGCCCAACGGGGATGGGATGTGGCAAAGGGGGCGATCGCTTCTGGGTTATATTCGGTCGTGGTGCTCGATGAGATCAATCCCGTACTCGATCTGGGTTTGTTGTCGGTTGAGGATGTGATCAAAACCCTCAAAAATAAACCTGAAGACTTGGAAATCATCGCCACCGGACGGGGCGCACCCCAACCCCTGCTTGACATTGCCGACCTGCACTCTGAGATGAAGGCGCACCATCACGCCAATGCGGCTCTGCATGGCATAGACGGCATTGAGATCTACACTGGGTCGGGTAAAGGCAAATCCACCAGTGCGTTGGGCAAAGCGTTGCAAGCGATCGGCAAAGGCATCAGCCAGGACAAATCTCATCGAGTGCTGATCATGCAGTGGCTCAAAGGTGGCTCAGGCTACACCGAAGATGCAGCGATCGCCGCATTGCATCAGAGTTACCCCAATCTGGTTGACCATCAACGTTGTGGACGAGACGCGATTGTCTGGCGCGGACAACAACAGGAACTCGATTACGTTGAGGCAGAACGCGGTTGGGAAATCGCACGAGCGGCGATCGCCTCTGGGCTTTACAAAACCATCATTTTGGACGAACTCAATCCCACAGTTGATCTAGAGCTATTGCCCCAGGAACCGATCATCCAGGCACTCCTCCGCAAACCTCGCGACACCGAGGTCATCATCACCGGACGCTGCAAAAACCCGCCCGCTTACTTTGACCTGGCAAGCGTTCACTCCGAAGTCTTCTGCCACAAACACTACGCCGAGAAAGGCGTTGATTTGAAGCGAGGTGTCGATTTTTAATAGGTGCAGGACTTACGCCGTTAGATCCCCAAAACCTCTTAGAAAAAGGGCTTCCGGAATTCTTCCCTTTTAAGCTACTGCGTACACAGATCTCTAAATTAGGCTCAGGGTTGTTTCAAGCATGTGAGAGCCAGGCATTGGGGGAGTCTCCCCCAAACCCCCATTGGGGGACGCCACTGCCTCCCCCAAACCCCCTAGCAGAAGGTGTTTGAGTTAACCAAAGGACGCGCTTCGCATCGATTCCAAGTTCGGGTGCTCCTGTCTTGGCAAGCCCCTTAACAAAGGCTCAAAGTCTCCTGAAGCTAGGGAATTTAGAGGTCTGAGAGGGCTGACGTATACACGGTAGCCCTTGTTTAAGGGGGTAAGGGGGGATCAAAGTTTTAGGCTTCAAGTGCGTAAGTCCTAATCTTCAGTCCTCAATCCTCAGTCCTCAATCCTCAGTCCTAGTCCTCAGTCCTCAGCACTTTGCTATAGCTGCGGTTTCAACCGCCAAACTCCTGATGCCGAAAGGTTGCTCAGGGGAGTGCATCTTTAGTTCGATACAGCAGGTAGGCTCCTCGCAGATACCACACCCGCAATGCGGGCAGGGGAAACGCCTTGAGGGGTTGCCTCACCACCGCACAGAGATCTTGAGGTTGAGTTTGACCCGCTACAATCTGGGCGATCGCCTGACCACTCCAGGTCCCCGTTGCAACACCATTGCCGTGATAGGCAAGGGCATAGAATACGCTTGCATCCTCTGACAGGTTACCGATATGGGGAACCAGGGCAGCAGAGAGGCACACTAACCCATTCCAGTAGTGAGTAATTTCAATGTCCTTCCAGGCGGGAAACATCTCGCCTAAGCGACGGGTCATCCAGCGACGACGGCGATCGCGCTCAGCCCCATCGCCCACTGTTCCGCCCCGACTGCCAAACAAAAACCGTCCATCCTTTAACAGACGGTAATAAAACAGCAGGTTACGGGTGTCATAGACGGGGGTTTCGGTACGCCATCCCTGCGCCTCCAGTTCTGTCTGGGTCAGCGGACGAGTCGTGATGATGTTTGACATGGCAGGTAAGAAGCGATCGCGAAATCCCCGATGCAACTCATCCCGCGTATAGCCATTCGTGGCAACAATGACCCGCTTCGCTTTTACGGTTCCCTTTGGAGTGTGTAGCAGGTGCCATTCCCCTGATTTTTCCCAGGTCGTCACTGGGCTATGAGAAAACAGCCTTGCTCCGTGCCGCTGAGCCGCTTGAGCCAGTCCCACGGTGTATTTCATCGGATTCAAACCAAACCCCACCCCAACATGCAAAGCACCGTATGCCTCCGGGCTACGAAAACCTACCTCCGCTACATCCTTTGGTGACCAGAGTTGACAGTCATATCCTGCCACCTCGGTCAAAAACTCATGCTCTGTTTCCAGTTCTGCCCACCGAGACGGGGTGTGAGCCGAGACGATTTCACCATCACCCTGAGCGTCAATCTCAATCCCTTCAGCGATCGCCAACTGCCGCACCAGATACGTCGCCTCTCGCTGGTCTTGAAAATAGCGACGGGTTTCCTCCCGCCCAAACTGCTTGAGCAACTCCTCGTTAGACAACCGAGTTGAGCCAATGCAACAAAAGCCACCGTTGCGCCCAGAAGCACCCCAGGCGATCGCCCCGGCTTCTAAAACACAGGCGTGAATCTGGTGATCGCGAGCCAGGTGGAGTGCAGCAGAAAGCCCCGTAATGCCACCGCCAATAATAGCAACGTCGCAGGTGTTGTCTTGTTGCAGGGGTGAAGCGTGCCTCTGGGAGGGATCGACCGTCGTCTCCCAATAACTTTGAACTGGATGAGAGCGATCGTAAACCAATGAATTGTAGAGAGTCGTCATGCTATCAAAAGCGCGTTCCCATATCCTATAGCAACCGTCGAGACAGTTGAACAAGGGAGTATGGGGGCGCAGCCTCTAGTGCACATTCAGGAAACCTTTTCTGCGAGCTTCCCTCAACCCTCATCCCCCAACCCCTCCTCCCCACGTGGGAGAAGGGAAGTCAAAGTGGCTTGAAGTCCCTGGTAGTGTTTCAGATCTGTTGCTACTAACCCCCGGCTGTCGCCGTCCCCCTTACCAAGGGGGACTACAGGGGGTCTTACAGAGGTTATCAACAGGTTTGGAACACCAGCGAAGTGGAGTTACTGATTGAGTGTCACCTCGTCCCTTAACAGCGGCAACCGTACAGTAAACGTGGCTCCCTGATCTTCACCAGGACTTTGTGCATCCACTGTTCCCCCGTGCAGTTCCACCAGATGGCGTACGATCGCCAACCCTAATCCCAAGCCACCAAACCGCCGCGTCGTTCTGCCATCTTCTTGTCGAAAGGACTCAAACACATGGGGCAAAAAGTCAGGATCAATTCCCTTGCCGGTGTCACTGACGGTAATTTGAGCGTAAGTCGGCGAGTCAGAAGCAACGCGATTCATCGTGTCTGTTCGAAGTTGGTTTTCCCCTGCTCCCGTCTGCCATTCCCCCGGTTCTATCCCTTCCCCGGTATCTATCCGCTCTAGACAAACCTCAATCTGCCCCCCTTCTGAGGTGAACTTGATCGCATTGCTGAGTAAATTCCACACAACTTGCTGAAGTCGGGCAGCGTCTCCCATAACTTGAAATTTTGGTTTGTCGCTTTGGGGCGCGCTCAAAGCATCATGACCACGCAGAAACTGCAAATCGATTGACTTAACTTCCGCCGATAGCCGCACCGTTTCTAAAGCAGCCTCAACGATGAATGTCAAATTTACAGGAGCCATATTCAGACTCAATTTGCCCTTCAAAATCCGAGAGACATCGAGCAAATCTTCAATTAACTGAGTTTGCAGTTTGGCATTACGTTCAATGGTTTCCAGAGCAAACGCTGTCTTTTGCACATCTACCTTGCCATGGCGAAGCAAACTCGCCCATCCCAGAATGGGGTTGAGCGGCGTTCGCAACTCATGGGATAACACCGCCAAAAACTCATCCTTAATGCGATTTGCAGCTTCTGCTTCCACTTTTGCGGCTTCCACTCGCATCAAATTTTCAGCCCGCTCTTGCTCCCGTTGTGACAATAAGTTAGCCGCAAACTCCAGGGATTGCCCCAGGAGCACAACTTCCTTAATAGAGAGCGGGCTGACCTGAGGATGTTCGCCATTTGCCAATGCTTTCGCAGCTAACGCTGCCGAAGTAATACTGCGCGAAATTTGCCACGAGAGCAAAAACGCCCCAACACCACTCACCAAAAGCAGAATTAAACCTGACCCGACCACAAGCCACATTGCTCGCCGAGAGGGCTCTTGAACGACATCCACTGGCACGGTGACGGCCACTGTCCATGGTGAGCTACCCACTCGGCTAAAGGCAACATAGACCTGCCTCCCTTCCAGGGTGGTATCTCGATAAACCCCCTCCGTTGCCTCACTAATTTGCTTTAAGAAAGACGGTGTTCCCCGCTGTCCTACAAAGCGTTCAGGGTTACGGGTGCGGGCAACAACAATCCCTTTGCCATCAACGACGGTGCGTGTCCATTCCCCATCAATAGAGGTTTGTTCTCTAACAATTTGGGCGATCGCCTCTTGTGCAATGACTGCTGTGAGAATATATTGCAGTTTGCCATCTTGCAGCACTGGAATGCGAACCGGGACAGCCAATCGCAACTCCCGACTGCCGCGAGCAAGATTACCCACCATCGGTTGTTGCGTCTCAACAACACGCTGCAAACTGTCTGGTTCCACCACCGGAAACAACTGCCGACCAAAAGGCTGTCGCGTATTTAACAGTTGTTGACCAGTCGGTGTCAGCAAGATCACAGACATCCAGGTGGCTTGAGTTTGCACTACCTGTCGTGCCTCGTTATGAAAATTCGGAAGGTCATTTTGTTCCAACCGATCTGACGCTGCCAAGGCTTGAAGGGCTCGATTGGTCGCAGAAAACTCACTTTCGACCGTTTCTGCCAGATTGCGAGCAGCTAACAAAATGCGTCGCTCTGAAGCCGCTTGTTGTTGATTTGACAATTGATAGACGACTGCAATGGCAAACAACACCACTGGAAGCAAAGCCCCCGCCACCAGCAAAACCAGATACCACCTCAGGGACAGTGCTCCACGAGCAGAAGCAGATGAACGAGAGGCAACTCTGGTTAAAGCGAGTCGCTTAGCAAGCGGGTTTAAAACACGAGTGGTGGACTTTTCTTCCGCCATTTAATTCTCATACTTGGCTAAGAGATGTTGTGAGAAAAAGCTACGCTTAATCCTCGGTAAAACAATCGGGTTATTTTGCACTCCTGTTTTTACAACTCTTTACACCTGCGGTTATTAACTTGGAGTTTGGGATAGGGGTTTTGGCGGTTGAAACCGCAACTACAGGAGCAAACCTAACCTGCGTCCGTTCGGCAAACCCTTCGTGTTCGGGAGCCTGTACAGGGCGTTTGGCGAAGCGCAGTCGAGCTTAGCTCCGGTAGCCGCGAATCGATTCGCCAGGTGTTTAACTCGAATGGACGTTTATTACTGGGGGGGCACCAACGTCACTGGCTGCGATCACCATACTAAACTAATGCGAAACTAATGCGAATTTGAGTCAATTACAGCTCAAGAATTATCGATTTACAGCAGTTTTCACAACCATCAGGTATGGAGGGGTGTGGGGGCGGTGCCCCTACGCAGGGGTGGAACCCCTGCACCCCGTACCTTATCAACATGAACAGTGCTGTAGGATTTCAAAAATCAAGTGCTTTTACTCCTTGCCACACAAAAACCATCCTTAAGCAATACCTCTACTTCCCACTTCTGAACGATGAGCAGGCGGGCGATCTTCGCGATCTTAGCTACAGAAGGATTATGTCTCATCGCAGAGTTACGCTCCGCAGGGAATTACGTGAGTTTTTAGTATTAAAGAGGGAAAATCATGCTTCATTGGTCAGCTGGGGTAACGCTCAAAACCTGGCACCTGTGGATAGCTCAGGTTCCGGTCGATCCGGCGATTACGACTCCTGAAGAGGCATCGTTGGTTTTTTCAGGACCACAGTTTTTCATAACGTTAGTTTCAGGGTTATTGTTGGCGTTTGCCATTCAACTGCTATTGACCAACCTGTCAGTCGCAGCGGGCATCTCTTATTTGGGTCGCTCGTCTGATGATGACGATCGCGATCACAGCAAATCAGACAGTAGTGGGGGAGTTGGCTCTACCATTCGCAAAATCGGTTTTGGGGTCGGTTTGTGGACTCTTATCACCGTCAGCATTGCCCTGTTTGTGGCGTGCTATCTGGCAGTGCAGTTGAGCCTGTTAGAGAGCGCAGGTCTGGGGGCGATCGTCGGTCTGGTGATCTGGGCAGCTTACTTTTCACTATTGGTGTGGGTTAGCTCTACCACCGTTGGCTCGTTGATTGGTTCGATTGTCAACAGTGCCACCAGTGGGTTTCAGGCGATCGTTGGTACAGCCGCAGCAGCCCTGGGTGCCAAAACGGTGAATCAACAGGTGGTCGCTACTGCCGAGGCTGCCGCCGCCGCTGTTCGACGCGAACTGGGAACAGGAATCGACCCTGTAAGCATTCGTGAGAATATCGAAGATTACATTGATCGGTTGCGTCCGGCTGAGTTTGATTACTCCAGCGTTCGCAATGAGTTTGAGCGGTTGTTAAATACCCCGGAAGCCAAGGCATTAGCAGGCAGCGATCGCGCCCGTGATGTCAATCGTCAAACCTTCATCGACCTGATCAGCAGCCGATCTGACCTGTCAAAGCGGGAAGTCAATCGGTTAGCCGATGAGCTAGAGAGCGTGTGGCGACGGAGTGTAAACGATCAACAGCCCGATCGCATGACGGAATTGCTCGATCAACTGCGTTCGGCCCAGCCCGGTCAACTCAGAACCGATGAGATCGTCGCCAAGCTAGACGAGTTGATTGAAGAAACGCGGCGATCGCACCAAACCACCCAAGACACCGCCAAGAAAGCCCCCACTGGGTTGCAGCAGATGATGCCTACCAGCCTTGCACCGCTCGTAGGCATGGTCATGGGTCGCACCGACCTCTCTGACTTAAGTGTTGAAAAGATTCTGGGTCAGCTCAAGTCGGCGCAAAGCAGAGTGGGCGAAGTCACTAACCAGATTCGTGCTAACACATCGAATGAGCCGTTTAACACGGTCAAGGCGGATGTGGAGAACTACCTGATGCACGTTTATGTCTGGCAGATGAGTCCAGAGACAGTCGAGATGGAGTTTCGCAACATCCTCTATGATCCGGCTGCCGATCCGGGTATAGTGCGTCATCAAATTGAGCAAATCCGTCACTCTGATTTTGTTAACATCCTCAACTCTCGCGGATTGCTGACTCAAAACCAGATTCAAGAGAAAGCCGATCAGCTTGAGCGCATCCGGTTGGATGTGTTGACCACCGTTCGCGCCGCTGAAGAACGGGAGATCGCCGCTGACCTGCATCAGCGCATCGAAACCTACCTGACCTTTACGCCGCGTGAGCAGTTGTTAACGACCCAGGAGAACGAACGTGCCTTCAGAGCCATTCTGGAGACAGCAGAAGCAGATTACGACATTATAAACACTCGGTTGCTGCCCTACGATCGCTCTCGCTTTGCCCAAGTCCTGTTCCAGCGTCAAGACCTCAGCCCTGCGGAAGCAGAAGCCCTGGCGCAACAGTTTCAGGATATTCGCGATCGCGTAGTAGCCGATTCTCGCACGCGCACTGAGCAAGCGCAGCAACAGGTGCAAGCCGCGCAACAACGGGTGGAAAACTACCTGCGCAACACTGGCAGAGATGAACTCAACCCAGAGGGCATCAAGCGGGAATTGCAGATTCTGTTTAACGATCCACAGTTGGGGTTGAGTCTGTTGCAAAATCGAGCATCCCGGTTCGATCGCGATACATTGGTGCAGTTGCTCAGCCAGCGACAGGATGTCACCCCAGAGGATGCCAACCACATCCTCGATCAGGTGGAATCCAACTGGTACAACCTGACCCACGCTCCGCAACTGCTGTCGGGTAAAGCGAAGGAACAGTACGACCAGACCACTCAAACCCTGGCTCAATACCTCCGCAACACCAACCGCGAAGAGCTTGATCCCGAAGGCATCCAACAGGATATCAAGCGGTTGTTTGAGAACCCCAAAGAAGGAGCACTGGCTCTGCGCGATCGCCTCTCTCGGGTAGACCGGGAAACCCTGGTGCAACTGCTCAGCCAGCGTCAAGACCTGAGCGAAGACCAGGTAAACCAAACCATCGATCAGGTGCAAGAAGCGATTCGCAGTATCACTCGTGCTCCAAAGCGGTTAGCCCTGCGGACTCAACAACGGGCTCTCAACTTTGAGTCCAGCATTGAAGAGTATCTGCGGAATACAGGTAAAGAGGAACTCAGCCCAGAAGGCATCAAGCGCGATCTGCAATTGCTGTTGCAAGACCCCCGCTTAGGTGCCAGCAGTCTGGGCGATCGCCTCTCCCGCTTTGACCGCAACACCGTCATTGCGCTGCTGTCTCAACGCAAAGACATGACCCCCGAAGAGGCAGAACGGATCGTGTCAAACATCGAATCCGTGCGTAACCAGATGCTGGATCAGATCCGTAGCATTCAGTACCGCATTCAATCGGTCATTGACAGCATCTTTGCTCGCATTCGCAGCTACCTCAACTCGCTCAACCGTCCTGAGTTGAACTACGACGACATCAAACGCGATGTTCGTACGCTGTTTAACGACCCTCAAGCGGGCTTTGATGCACTGCGCGATCGCCTCAGCCATTTCGATCGCGGCACCCTGGTTGCGTTGATGAGTTCCCGTGAGGACATCTCAGAAGCCGACGCTAACCGCATCATCGACCAGGTTGAGTCAGCCCGAAACAGTGTCTTGCGTCGGGCAGAACGCCTGCAACAAGAGACACAGCGTTACATGGAGGAAGTCAAGCGGCAAGCCCAGAAGCAAGCTGAGGAAACCCGCAAAGCGGCTGCCTCTGCTGCCTGGTGGTTGTTTGCAACGGCGTTTGTGTCGGCAACCACCTCTGCCATCGCTGGGGCGATCGCTGTTCGATAACCCCTGATTTCCCCATTAAAATCCTCTCCAGGTCAACCTCCCACATTGGGAGGTTTTTTTATGAACTGCGTCTCCCACCCTTCTCCCCATTTACCCTCGCCATACTCCAACTGGACAAATCTGATTCATTCCATCGGACAGGACAACCGCAGGAGGTGACACACCCTTTTGCCAGCCTACCTTAGAGAAGCTCAAGCAAATCGCTTGATGCGCGATTAACTCAACATCAGCGCAGCACACGAAGGTAATTCTGGTATGGCAAACTTAACGGATCTCTCTATTGTTAACGCTAATAACTTTTTAGGAATTGGGGATTTATTTGGCGGTCTGAGAGGCGACCTCAAGGACGTTTTTGACGATGACGTTGATGACACAATCGACGAAATTTACGATGACATCGACAACACCCGCAATGGCACTCGCCGAGATGATGACCTGACTGGCGATAGCCGCAACAACCGCTTCAATGGCAGACGGGGCGATGATCGCATCGATGGCTTGGGTGGCAACGATATTCTGGCGGGCGATCGCGGCAATGACACCCTGACCGGGGGCGATGGTAACGACATCATCGCAGGCGAACGGGGTAACGATCGCCTCTTTGGTGACAAGGGCAACGACATCCTCTATGGCGGCAGTGGTGACGACACCATCTATGGCGGCAAAGGGGCTGACTCCATTGCCGGTGGCAGTGGTGAAAACGTGCTTTATGGGGGCAAAGGTCGCGACATTTTCTTCTTGAGTGATGGCGATGGCGAAGACACCATTCAGGACTTCAACAATCTGCAAGACAAGTTCGCATTGCGCGGCAGCTTAGACTTTAGCGATCTCACCATCAAGCAAGATGGAGACGACGTGTTAATTCAAGATGGTAACGATGTGTTGGCAACTGTACTCAATACTCGTACCTCTCAAATCACCTCATCCACATTCGTTTGAGCGGGTATAGCCGTAGCCACATTTGATGGGGCGGAGGCGAGTCAGAAAGCCTCCCCAGCATCAGGGTTTGAGCCATTGCCGTTGCCTTAAGCTTTCTGACCAAAGCTATATTCAAAATAGCGAAGTCCTCGCCTCTGTGCGTGTTGGCTGATACCAACTTGAATTGAAACCGCGACATCCTGTATGGGGTTTGGCAATGCCAAGCCCCTTCGAGGTTTGACGAACTTAAGGGTTATCGGGGACTCAATATTCGATGATTTAGTCCGCAATCCCTAATTCCCTACATCCCACACCCTATTGCCTCAGTCCCTCTTATTTCTGCAATTCCTATCCCGCGATCCCTCAAGCGGTTCACTCTAATGGCAGAATATGTGGAATAGTTTCTCTATGAAAATGTATTTCTTGCTACAAAACCTCTCTTCTTGACGGTGATAGAACGGGTCATGCTGGTGTGAGGAATTAACCATACGTAAGGAGTGCTGAAATAAATGAAGAAGGTTGAGGCGATTATTCGTCCCTTTAAACTTGATGAAGTTAAAATTGCCCTGGTCAACGCTGGCATCGTCGGTATGACCGTGTCCGAAGTCCGTGGATTTGGACGGCAAAAGGGGCAGACTGAGCGTTATCGTGGCTCAGAATACACGGTTGAGTTTTTACAAAAATTGAAAGTTGAGATCGTAGTAGAAGATGATCAGGTCGATATGGTGGTCGAAAAGGTCATTGCTGCCGCTCGAACTGGAGAAATCGGCGATGGGAAAATTTTTATTACCCCTGTCGAAAAGATCATCCGGATTCGGACTGGCGAAGTCAATTTAGAAGCGATCTAGCCCACCAGATCCCCGAATTCTTAAAGATCCCCAAATTCTTTAGGAATGCGGGGATCTCGCTAACTTTAAGCCGATAAGAGAGCTTTGAGTTGAGGCATCAGGCTAATAAACGCTCGTCCCCGGTGGCTGATCTCATGTTTCATCTCAGGGGGCATCTCAGCAAACGTCATTCGCTGCTCAGGAACGTAAAAAACGGGATCGTATCCAAACCCACCTGTCCCGCGAGGGGCATGTAGAATCTCTCCCGGACACACTCCCTCGGATTGCAGCGCGATCGCCCCATCTGGACGAGCGATCGCCACGACACAAACAAACTGGGCTTGTCGGTCGAGTTCATTGCCGAGTTCTGACAGCAACCGCTCGATCCGTTCCGTATCAGTACGCCCATAACGGGATGAAAAGATCCCTGGTGCACCGTCTAACGCATCTACCATCAACCCCGAATCGTCTGCGATCGCCCATTCTCCGGTGGCGCGTGCCACTTCAGACGCTTTCAAAGCAGCATTCTCAGCAAACGTATCTCCTGTTTCGTCGATCTCCAAATCCTTGGGTTTAAGCACCAACTCCACATCGAGATCGGTCAGGTAAGCCTGCATCTCTTGCAATTTACCGGGATTTCCAGTGGCAACGATCAGACGAGACATAAGGAGGAAAGGATAAAGGATGAAAATGAAAGGATAAAAAAAGAAGACGAAGGCTAGAGGATCAGAGAAAACAAGCCATTTACTATCTTAAAAAGATACTTTATCCTTTACCTTTTATCCTTCGTCCTTTACCTTTTATCCTTCCTGATTCCTACTTCTCCGCCCAATCTTTTGCCCACGCGAGAATCTCGTGAACGCGATCGAGGGTTGCTGCTTCAGAGTACAACCGCAACACAGGCTCGGTACCGCTGAAGCGAATCAGGAGCCAGCTTTGATCCGCCAACTGAAACTTATATCCGTCGATCGCCAGACAGTCAGTCACGGCAACTCCAGCAATCTCCTTCAGGGGTTGAGTTTGCAGTTGTTCTAGCAGGCGCGATCGCACATCCATACTGGCGAGGGGCAGGTCAATGCGATCGTAGGCAGCAGTGAAACCCGTTTGCGTTTGCAGTTGGCGATATTGGTCGCTCAGGTCAAGCCCCGACTGAACGACAGCCTCCAACACATAAAGGGCTGACAACAACGCATCCCGCTCTGGAATGTGGGTGCCATAGCCAATCCCCCCCGACTCTTCACCGCCCAAAAATACCTGTGCCTCTAACATGCGATCGGCGATGTATTTGTAACCGATTGGAGTCTCGTGAACAGGTAAGTTGTGGAGTTTTGCCACCAGGGGAATCAGGTTAGAACCGCTAATCGTTTTGACGATTTCTCCGGTAAAGCCTCGCTGTGTTGCCAGGTGATGAATCAAGATGGGAATCAGGATTTGGGAACTGAGGAAGTTGCCCTGCCCATCCACAGCAGCAATGCGATCGCTATCTCCATCAAATACCAACCCAACGGACAAACCCTCTGGTGACTGTTGGCGGTAGGTCTTGATCTGGTCAAACATCTTAGACAGGTAACGCGGCAGGGGTTCCGGTGCGCCACCCTCAAACAGCGGATCAGCCTCACTGTTGATCTCTCGAATCGGCAAACCCAGGATTTGCTCTAGCCCACTCGCTGCTGCGCCATGCATCACATCAGCAAACACGGTTAACCGACCCGTGGCGATCGCCTCCTTAATCGCGGCTAAATCAACCTTTGCCTTGAGTGCATCGCAGTAACTCGTCCAGGGGTTAAAGGTGGTGATCGACGCTGTCGTGGAACCATTGGTGCTCTGAGGCGGCTCTTGCAACATCACTTCAATCTTTTTCGTCACCTCTGGCGGAACCGAACCCCCAAACCCCCCTTTCACCTTTAAGCCCGAATACGCCGCTGGATTGTGGCTTGCGGTGATGACCAGCGCACCGAGGGCATTGTGTTGTTTGGCGGCCCAACTAAACGCCGGAGTTGGCGCATAACACTCTGACAGCATCACATCATACCCAGCCGCTTTGACCGACTCCGCGGTTGCCTGCGCAAACTCAGCCGAAAGAAAACGGCGATCGTATCCAACAATGATGGTGCGAGTCGGGGTTTTGTCTCCATAAATCTGCTCCAAGGCTTTTGCTGCCAGTGGGGCAACCAACATCACTCGCTCAAAGGTGAAATCAGCTGCAATCACACCTCGCCAACCATCGGTGCCAAAAGTAATGGGCTTATTGGCGAAGGACGCTGGAGAAAGAGAACCTGCCATACGACTCTATTACCTCAATTGATACGAATATACAGATATACAGTGGCGGTAGACGGAGACCAAAATTGTCAAAAGAACTGCTCAATTTTAAGCCGTTCTTTATTTAATTAATGTATTTCTTTAATGAAGAAGTAGTTTATTTTCTCCAAACTACTTCTCTTGAGAAGACTGTCATACAACGCTTACACAGGATAGGAATCACACCGTTGCGAATTTGTTGAGAGCTTAATCAATTCAATTTAAGTCGCACCTATCTCAAGATAGGTTTTAGAAATTTGAATCATAAAAATTACGATTAACCATAGCTCCATATCGCCCTAAAACCTAACTTAGTGACACAACCATTTCAAACTAATCAATCTTTTCTTCATCCTAAGGATCGTGGATTTAATAAATTCAAAAACTGTACGGACGGGTTTAGCAAAGCAATCTACACACTGCCATGAATTTGACGGGAAAACCCGCTCCCATTAAATGTCGATGGATTAATCACGGTCTTACATCGTGAATTCCCGCGCTCACTTTCTTCCCCCAAACTGATGCTAGTACAGCAAAAAATAAGTTTTGAAAGGGGTGAAGGGGTTCCACCTCTTCTTGGGGGCGAAGCCCCAAACCCCCTACATTGCAGAACTTTGTGTTCGCAACACTAGGTATTTCGGGTTAAACATCTCAAGAATTAGCATTTTTCTAATAAAAAAGCCTCAAAAATTATTGCTGCAAGCTTTAAACTGTCTTGAGATTAAACCAACAGTGTATGACTTACTCCCCATCCACTCAGGATTATCACGTTACCGCTGTTATCAATCACCTGATTAAACCCGGTCGAGAAGAGGGTTATGAAGAATGGCTACATGGCATCGTGCCCGTTGCTAAAACCTTTGAGGGTCATTTGGGAGTTCAGATTTTACGTCCCAGATCCGGAGAACCCCCGGAATACACAATCGTTCTACATTTTGATCAGCACGCTCATTTGCAGGCATGGCTGGAGTCAAAGGAGCGGCATGACTGGATTGAGCGCGTTCAGCCATTAATCCAACAATCGGAAAGTATTCAGGTGTTGACCGGGTTAGAAACCTGGTTTCAACTGCCAGGACGCCCCCAAAAAACTCCACCTAAGCGATACAAAGTGGCGACCGTCACCTGGTTAGGCGTGTTGCTGTTATCGTTGCTAATTGGACGATTTCTTGCTCCATATCTGGCATGGATGCCATGGCTCGTCAGGCAAATGGTGACATCGGCGTTAGTGGTCTGGTTGCTGGCTTATGTCGTTATGCCGCAATTGACCCGCCTGTTCTATGGGTGGCTTTATCCCCAATCCAGGCAGAAATGACCTGCTTTTAATAACCTCTGTTGTGGTTAGAAGGTTAGATGGCTTTGACGCGATCGCGCCCCTGCCGCTTTGCCTCATACAACGCCTGATCCGCCCGGTGTAGCACATCCCATGCCTGATGATCTTGCAGCGAGTTTTGCTGTGCCACCCCAAAACTGGCGGTGATATCTAGCTTTCCAGCCGATGTCTGAATCGGGTTTGCCCGGATGGCTTGCCGTAGCCGCTCAGCCACATCGACAGCTTTAGTGAGTTCCGTCTCCATCAAAATCACGACAAACTCTTCACCACCATAGCGATACACGGGGGTTTCTCGGCGCAGTTGACGTTGCAGGCGTTGTGCCAGCACTTGTAAAACTTCGTCGCCGACCAGGTGCCCGTGGGTGTCATTCACCAGTTTGAAATAATCGATATCGCACACAATGACGCTAAAGACCGATTGTGTTGCCCATGCCGATCGCGTGCTCAACTGTTCCAGTTCACGCTCCAGCGAACGACGATTCATTAAATGAGTCAACTCATCCTGCACAATTTCTCGTTGCAGGGATTTGTTTTGTAGCCTCAACGCTTCTTGTTTATGCCAGAGGCTCTGATAATGTTGGGCATTGGTAAGAGCGATCGCGGCCTGATCTGCCACTTGCCGCAAGGTTTGCAATTCATCGAGTTGATAGACTCGCGCCTGCCCATAGGACAACAACGCCACCGCTCCAAAAAATTCTTCTTGAATAAACAGCGGCACCATTAAAACCGACAATGCCCCAATGTCATGTAACCAATCAAACAGCGGATCAACTTCATCATCTGCTGTCCTCAATTCCAGATAGGAGGCACCCCCCTGCAAAAACATATCCACCACATTGCGCCATAGAGCAGGGTCAATCTGCCGATCTTGCAGGGGGGTCAGATTGCGGTCTGGATGATCCCAAATGGACAAAATGTTAACGGGGGTATAGCGTAAATCAACTAATAAGGAGCGATCGCACTGTAGCCCCTGCCCCAACTCAGCGACGATGCGCCCTACAATTTCATCGGGGTTGAGACTGGAGTTGAGTAATCGAGCGATACGCCCCACCAGTGCTGCCTGAAGTCGAGACTGCTCTAATCGTTGTCGCCAATATAACGCGCTGTAAGCAAACCCCAACTGCCCACATATCACGTCGATCGCGTCTAGATCCTCATCGCTCCAACCCACAATCTTAGTCCCATCTTGAGCGCGGGTTGCCTGCGTTGCGACACTTGCTGATAGGGGTTGCAACAGGGGTTGATGTGCATCGATCGAGGCTTCAAGCAGGGGGGGTTGTCCTTTGGGACGACGTAGTTGCAGCACAAATTGCAGTGGTGTAGGCACGGGTACAATACCCATAAAACTGGCTTGATCCAGCTTCCCACGACTGGTAACAGGCACAATCAAATCCCCTGTTTTGAGTTGGGTTAACTGTGGCCCCTGCTGTTGTTCCAGCAACCATGACGGCAATACACGCGGGTAAAACTGCCAGATGCCCTGTTCTGGGCTGGGTGACTCATCCTGGAGGGGTAATGAAATCGAGTCTGGCTCAAAATCGATACTGTCTTCAAATGCTTGCAAAGCTCCCGCAGTGGCATAGACCTGCAATGTATCTGACATGCCTGTCGCCAAACCTGCCCACAACAGGACTTCTGCGTGGTATGCAGTAGAAATCATCCCGATTACCTGCCGCAGCAGTGAGTCTACTGAATCTAAATTACTCACCGCCGCAGCCATCCAAGGATAAACTTGTTTCCAGGTTGGCTTCATGGATTAGGTTGGAGTTCGCTTCCCTTATAACGTTGAATGTTGCCCCAGCACCCCTATGACATCGGTATGAGAAGTCACTTCAAAAATACCCTGAACCAGCGATCTTGATATCACGATCGCGCCAGTTTCAGGTAGTTGTAGTAGAGGATCACCAGCGATGAATAGACGAGTTGCGTTTGAGCCTGAAGCCCAATCGACTCGGAACTGCCGTTCTGTATGGTATTAACTACCACAATCGGGACGGTGATTCCTCGAAACCACGGTTAGAATAAAATTTCACAAGAAGGCCGTTACATTGCCCTCATTCTAGCGATTTGGTTTGGAATACCTCCAACCCCAAAATGGCTACTTTATTGCGATCGCCATTTCAACTAAAACAGAAAAACTGGAAGAGCAGTGCCCCTCCACCTCCTCGTTTTCATGAATCAAATAGGACTGCTGTAGACCAAAGACAGAATAAGAGAGTTTGAAACTTATCTTATGAACCTATCTTTGTAACACAAAACAACCGCTTTTAGCCTATCTCAATCCATATTTATACAGTCGCAAGTTAGACAAACCGTATACAATTTGACACGACTCGACACAACAATTGCGACGGCAACTGGTGCACATCAGGGGGGCGATCGCGACTAACTGCTTCGTTGTGCCCTCCGTAACATCCCGCCAGCAAGGCGAATTAAGCGACTTACAGAGTACTCACCCAAATAATTATCAGGGCTACCAGTGTAGGTATACCTCCCGATAGATTATTAAGATACGTTATGCCGACTACACTGAGCGCAGGCGATTTTTAACTAAAATTAACTCAACTTGCATGAGTTGTATGGGTTAGAACTATGCCTTTTTTTGTAGGAGCATAAATTACCAGTTCCAATCAAACCGTGCTGATCAGGGGCTTCTAATTTGGAATCAAGCCATAGGGCTACGTGAACGGGCACTAATGCTGATTTCCATGCGCCGCGTCTTCGATGCTTTTGACTAAAGCCATGTTTTAACGTATCCATCGTCACAATCGCTAACGTTAGAGCGGGATTGAGGGTGCAACTCTAACACCTGCTCTGCCTTAACTGAGATGGTGACGACTATTAAGCAATCGAGAAGCTCGTTAGAGCAGGGTGCTTACTGAGGCACAACCTCTACATCCCTGACCCAAACCGTTCCCAACGATTGCCACGCAGCAGAGCTAATGACGTAACAGAGCCACTGTTATTGCAAATTAGATGCTGCATATTACGGCTGTCAACATTTGCGAAGTGGTCTGGATCTCTATCCTCCCTTGATTCATTCCTGATACGCGATCCCCTATCCCTATCGGCTTACTCCTTCAAGGTAAACGGTCCTCTGTTGACATAATGCAAAAAACGACTGATTTAGATCCTAAATTGCAATTACGGCGGCGGTTGTTAATTGCAGATGTGACCAACCAAATCAACCGGATGATTCGCAGTGCAACCCATCTGGGCGAGATTTTAGGCTTTGCCTGTCAACTACTGGTCGAAACCCTTGAATGCACCAGTGCCCGCGTTCTCATTCCTCAAGACACAGACTCTCAAACATTTGTGATCCGGGGAGAACACAGTCAATCAAGCTGTGCGCTTGGGCTAGGCGATATTCTGGTGGCTCAGGAGCAATCCTATCTAAAACAGGTCTGTGATCAGCAGACCCCCTTGGTCTGGACTCAAGCACACCGTTCTCACGATGGGCAGGAATTGACCTGTGCTGTGTTGGCGATCGCCGCGCGTTATGGCAACCAGGTCAATAGTATTGTTGAGATCCAACAGTGCGCTACACCGCAAGATGATGAATCTGCGCCCCATCCCCCCCGACAATGGTTGGAATGGGAGCATGAGCTATTGCAGGAAGTATCTGGACAGTTAGCCATTATCGTCAACCAACATATCTTGCATACCGAGATGAAACATCGGATTATGCGAGAGTCGCTGTTGCGGCTCGTGACGAACCAGATCCGCAGTAGCCTTGATCTCAACATCATTCTCAACACCATCGTGCAACAGGTGCGAGAGATGCTCAACACCGATCGCGTGGTGATTTATCAGTTTCAAGAAAACTGGCGAGGCACGGTCGTCGTCGAAAACGTACTTCCACCCTGGAGTTCTGCGCTGGGTGAGATGGGGCAAGACAACTGTTTTTCAGCAGGATACGCCGAGCTATATCGGGGGGGACGGGTGCGTGCCATGCACGATATCCAGAATGTTGGTTTGGATAGCTGTCATGTCAACTTTTTACAACGGTTGCAGGTGCAGGCTAACCTGATTGTGCCCATTCTCCAAACGACTGCCGATGAAGTAGATCCGACTCAATCTCCTCAACTGTGGGGCTTGTTGATTGCTCACGAGTGCCGTAGTACGCGCAACTGGCAACCGTGGGAAAAAGACCTGATGCAACAACTGGGTGATCAAGTTGCGATCGCCATTCAACAGGCTGAACTTTACACTCAAGTGCGTGCTAATGCGGCTCGCTCTCAGGCTCAGGCAGAGCAACTGCAAATTGCCCTAGAGGAGTTGCGTTCCACTCAGGCTCAACTGATCCAGAGCGAAAAGCTATCGAGTTTGGGGCAAATGGTGGCGGGCATTGCCCATGAGATCAACAATGCCACTAACTTTATCCATGCCAATCTGCCCTACGTTCAGCAATATGCCGCCGCATTAGAACAAGCGATCGCCACTTGCATAGACCATCGCTCCGCACCCTCAGAAGCGATCGCCTCTGAACTGGAAAACTTAGAAGTCAGCTTTGTCCGTCAGGATTTTCCCAAACTGATTCAATCGATGCAAACAGGGACAGGGCGCATTCGGGATATCGTCTCGACCCTACGCAATTTCTCACGTATCGATGAAGCGGAATACAAAGCCGTTGACCTCCATGAGGGCATCGATAGCAGCCTGGTCATCCTCAGACACCGGATTGAACCTAAAGTCAAAATTAACAAAGACTATGGCGTACTCCCCCTGGTGGAGTGCCATGCAGGGCAAATCAATCAGGTTCTCCTAAACCTGTTGAGCAATGCGTTAGATGCCTGTAGCGAGCAACCCGAAATTACGATTCGCACCTGGCAACCACGCCCTAACGCAGTCATGGTTTCCATTCGCGACAATGGCTGTGGCATTCCTGAAGGTATTCTCAATCGCATCTTTGACCCCTTTTTCACAACAAAACCAGTGGGACAGGGAACGGGACTAGGGCTTGCGATTTGTCATCAGATTATTGTCAAAGAGCACCAGGGGCTAATTCGATGTGTCAACCACCAGCAGGGAACTGAGTTTCAGATTGAGTTACCTGTCACACGATCAGTGCGTGAAGGACAATAAAAAGCACCCCCAGAGGAGTGCCTTTATACCAACTCACTTGAGAGAAGCCATATCGAGAGGGGCTATGCCACTGTCAATGGCGGTAAAGGCTAGATGCCAATCCCGCCCTGTCAGATGACTTAGCTGAACGCAACGTGACTGCGGCTGTAAGTTCCTGCAACAGCCGTGTTGATCTTGCCTTGAATGGGGTTCCAATATTGGTAAGCATACTGGCTGGGCAGACCGACTTGTACGGCAACCCGGCTCAACATCACCTGCTCACGTTGCTTGACATTGCGGTGATGGTTGATCACCAACGAACGTAACCGATCATCCACTGAAGCGATCGCTGAAGCTGCAACAGGTTCAACCACAACAGGAGCCAAAATAGGCTCAGGAGCACCTGTTGTATAAGCTACACCCCGATATTTCAGGTCAAGACTGGGTTGTTGCGACAGTTGTTTTTGTGCTTTGCGAAATCTCACACCTGATCCACGATATTGACCAGCAGCAACAACTTCACCGACTTGAGCTTGAGGAGGGTTGTAATCGTAACTGATTCCACGGTAAGTAAGTTTCATAGAATTCGCCTCTTTGAAATATGTAACGGGTTGAGGCGCGTTCCTTCGGGATGTCTCCCTACTTCCGTCTCTTGAACTTGACAGTTTCAATGATCAAGAAAGAGATGAACGATTTGTTTTTCTGTATCTATTGTTACCGTTTTCCACCTTTATGTCAATCAAATTCTCTCAAATATCCGGAATTCATGACATAGGCTGAAGCAAGCTCTTTGCCCCAATTCCCAATGCCACAATCAGCCCAATGACCACTGCCCCCATTCCCAATGGACTTGGAACCCAAAAAACCGCCTCGATGTGATTAACGTCTCCGGCTTTGAGAGTCCAGACCAGATGTTTGTTAGCGGTTGGGTCGGCGGAGGCATCTGTTGGTTGGATCTGTGGGCTTTGGGCACCCCAGGGAGTATCGAGGCTAAATTCCAGATCGAGGAGAGTACCGGGACTAATCAGGACGCTGCCCTCTGAGGAGAGGACACCGAGCGATCGCAAATCCAGATCAAAGGTTAGATAGTTCTTCTCAACCACAAAGAAGTTGCGTTGAAAGACGGTGAGACGAGAAGCAATGGCAGGCAAGTCAGCCACAACCGATCGGGCAGAGGGAGGGAGGTCTTCAAGGCTGGGATTGAAAAATTGATTAAATTTTGCTTGCAACTCTGCCCCATTGTTAAAGGGAATGATGGCAACAATTTCCTGTTTTGACGGATGGCGCACGCGCCCACCCACCTGCCGGGTTCGCTGTTCCAGGCTCTTTAACCACTCCTGAGCGATCGCCCCACTGAAGTTGGTGAGTTGTTCCCCCAGACGAATGTGCTGCACGATTTCGCCATGATTTTGACCTGCAAAGTTAATCCCCACGTCATAGCGAACGCACCCAGACAACAGCACCGACACCACCAGGAGCAGCACTACCTTTTGCAGTGCTCTGAGTCGCAGTGTTTTCAATCTAGCCGCGATCGCCCAAAAACTGGCTTGCAATCTTGTCATGCTTCCATGTTCTACACCTCACCCTTTCACTCTCTCACGCTTAGTTCGTTAGCTCAACCAGAGCAAACTGCCAACAATCAGGGCGATCGCTATCAGGGCAACCCAAACAAACCGATTATCTTTAGTGTTGACCTGACTCAGGTCAATGGGTTCTAAATCAGGTTCAACCTTACGAGGACGGGGCGATCGCTTGGGTGGTGTATAGGCTCCTTTGGTATCACGCTCAGACTCCTCCAGCGTTGCCAAATCGGGAATTTGAGTCAGCCATTCAGGGCGAGTCTTGAGGCGAGGGGCTTTGAGGATGTAGAGTAACCGATTCCCCTGCTTGCGGGTGTCGCGATCGGGGTGACGGGTCAGCTTTTCACACAGGGCGATCGCGTCTTCTCGCTGTTCAGCAGCTTCATAGGCAGTCACCAACCAGATCTGAATCTCACCGCCTAATCGCGAGTTGCGGTTGACCAGGCTTGCTGCCTTTTCTAAAGCCTGCACCGATTGCCGATAGGAACCCCGCTCAAATGCCGCTCTACCTGTTTGATAGTGTGATCGAATGAGTTCTATCGTTTGAGTACTGTCTGTGTTTTGAGTACTGTCTGTGTTTTGAGTGCTGTCTGTATTCACCCACCCTGCTCCTGGTATATCGCTGGAGGTACTGGTTTCATCTCTTCCATATAGCCGTTCTCAATGAGTTGTAAGATCAGCGAGTTGTGAGAGGCGCACCTCGTCAGGGTATGCCTCTCATACCCATTTGGGATTGCTATATAAAGGACTGAAACTTATCCCTTAACTCGATCGTCTATTGCAACTATTGAGACAGTTAATACAAGTGGGTGTGGGGGTTGTGCCCCTAGCCAGGGGTTCCACCCCTGCACCCCGTCCTAACCAATCCCTCGGTTGCTATATTATCTAGACTAATCAGATTAGCTGCCTAATCATGATCTGTCTCCTCAAATTCTAACGAAGCAGGTTAGGCTAGAGGTCTGGCGATCGCTACTCCCTAAGATCTATTTATGCGGTTACTACACACTCAATCTCAAGGTCTGAGAGATATTAAGCGTCCTGTGTCTGTGTTGTTATCAGGGGTTGTTGTGAGTGCGATCGCACTGGTTAATGCCTTGCCAGTCAGGGCAGATGGTGTGGTGGTGCGTGGGGGAAGCGTTACGGTACAGGTAGGTGAATACAATCCCCCCAGATCTGTCTACAGTCGGGATTATGACCGGGATTATCGCGATCGCTACTACCGCGATCGCTACTACCGCGATCGATATGATGATCGCTACGATACTGAGATCGAAGACTCCCTTCTGATCAATCCCGTCATCATTGACTCTGAGATCGAAGACTCTGTGTTGATTGACCCGGTCATCATCAACTCTGGTTACGGTTATGACTACGACGACCGGGATGTCAGAATCTATTCCACGGGTGGCACTCGCCCCACCTGTCAAGTGTTGTCAAACTTCAGGGCTGCCTGCAATTAGACGGGCTCAGCACTCAGCACTTTGCTATAACTGCGGTTTCAACCGCCGAAGTTCTGCTCCCAAACTCAGGTTATTTAACGTCAGTTCGGTTTAAGAGTCTGGCGAATGAATTTGCGGCTACTGGAGCGACGTCCGCCGATGCGGACTCCGGAAAATGCAGGATTTGACGAACCGACGCAGATCGGTTTTGCTCAGATAGCGGCGGTTTTAACCGCCGAAATCCTGATCCGAATTCACGTTATTTAGAAGGGCAAGCACTCATTGCTTCGGGCAGGGTTGCGCCCCGCAAATCAGTTCCTTCGAGTTCAACATTCCGCATACTGGCAGTGCTCAGGTCGGCTCCCCTCAAGTCGGCTTCACTCATATCGGCGTCATCCAAAATGGCTCGGTTCAGCACCGCTTCAATCAAACTTGCCTGACATAGGGTGGCTTCTCGGAAGTTAACCGAGATGAGAACCGTGCGATAGAGGTCTGCCAACGTCAGATTTGCCTGAACCAGGCTAGCTTCCCGCAGGTTGGCACTTTTGAGGACAGCCCCAATAAGATAAGCACCATAACAATTGACCCCTGTCAGCGTTGCTTCAATCAAATCTGTTTGGTTGAGATTGGCATAACTCAGGTTAGCCTCTGCCAGGTCGGTGCCCCGCATAATAGCGTTCATCAAATTTGCACTCCGCAGATCAGCCCCCATCAGTTTTGTTTTGATCATGTAGGCTTTGCTGAAGTTAGCTCCGCGCAAATCCGCTCCAATCAGATTGGCACCAATTAAATTGCTGCCGCTCAGATCAATGCCGTTGAGATCCGCCAGAATCAGGTTTGCTCCACTCAGGTCAGGTTTGACTGAAGATGTGCGTCGCCACTTATTCCAGATTTCAACTCCCGCCTGTAATAGAGCAAGATGATTGTGATTTGCCATAGGTGCGGTGCGTCAGAGGTGAGGTAGGACAATTTTTGCCAGGTCTAGATCATTCTTCGAGGGGAGCGATCGCCAACCGTCAGCCTCTAGTAAAGAGTCGTTAAGGGGGTATAAAGTTACAACAAAAAACCTCAGGTAGGGCGATCGCCACTCTAAAGGAGTAACCAGAGAAAATAGAGCTTACGATAGAGGAGATTTGCCCAGCTATTTTATTAGACTCAAGGTGTTATCAATAAACCCGCTTTTAGAGGCAAAACCTATTTTTAAAAGCATTGCTTCTAAAAGTGTAAAAATCATGGGAGAAAATATCATGAGTTTAGAAGATAGAGCAAAAGCAACGGCTAAAAATGTTGAAGGTAAACTTCAAGAAGCCGTGGGTGAAGTAACAGGAAGCCCCAGAGACAAGGCTGAAGGTAAAGCAAAGCAAGTCGAAGCTGAAGGCCGTCATGCTGTTGAAGATATGAAAGATGCAGTAAAGCGCAAGATTGACTAAGCCTTTATTGAACTGTTCAGCCAATTAACTTCGTGAGAAAGTGAATCATCTGTGGGAGCATTTTTGTGTTTTCACAGATGTTTTTTAAGAAGTGATTTTTAAGTGATTGGTTTAATATAGCGATCCTAAATCGTTTGTGAAAGTGCCCGCCCTTTGGGCGGGCACTTTCACAAACAGCTTTTTTCACAAATCAAATAGGATTGCTATAACACTTCACGAGTTACAACGGCAATATCCCCTTCTCTACGACCATTAGCCCCAGGGCGATCGCCACCCACCCAATAAACATCGTTCGCGTCAGTCCCATGGCTCGCTCAATGCGTTCAACGGTAATCGGTCGCAGCGCATCCCCCAACAAAGGCTTGTGTTTCGTCACCCCACGATAGGTATTGGTGCCACCCACCTGCACCCCCAACACAGCAGCGTAGGCACACTCACTCCATCCCGCATTTGGGCTGGGGTCTTGTGGGGCATCGCGACAGCACACCTGCCAGACTCGACCAGGGTTTCCGGACACCAACACCAGACTCAACACCGTCAGCCGACAGGGCAACCAGGTGAGGACATCTTCCGTTCTGGCACTGAACCAACCCAGATCGGTATAAGGAGCTTCTTTGTAGCCCACCATTGAGTCAAGCGTGCTTGCCGCTTTATACGCCAATGCCAGCGGCACACTCCCTATCGGCAACAACGCCCCAACGATCGCATAAAACAGGGGAGCCATCACCCCATCTACCGCATTCTCCGTCACGGTTTCCAGCACCGCCCGGAGTATTTCATCCCGCGACAGGTGCTCTGTGTCTCGTCCTACATATCGACTGAGACGCGATCGCGCCACCACAAGCGATTCCTCAGATGCCCCTGACTCCGATGACAGAGGTTGCAGCACATCCTCAGCGGCTCGCCGCAGACTGCGTCCGGCAAAGCAACTCGCCAACATCACACTGGCGATCGCCATTCCCATCACCGGGTGAATCCTGTTGGCTACCCAAACCATCAGCCAACCCACCAAGCCACTGCCACCCATCATGCCGATACCCAGCACCACCCCCGCCACGCGCCGCACCGTCGCCCCAGAGAATCGCCCCAACATCCATTTGGAATAGCCTCCAATCACCCAACCCATCACCTGAACCGGATGCAACCAATTCCACGGATCACCAATCAGGTAGTCAAGGAAAGAGGCGATCGCCAAAACAATTGCTGAAGATTCGATAGGCATGGGTCAAGGGAGATTGAGTCATGAGCCAAGAGCTATGGTCGATTAACCCGTGACAAATGACAAGTATAGCTTTGGTCAGAAAGCTTAAGGCAAAGGCAATGGCTTAAACCCTGATGCTGGGGAGGCTCTCTGACTCGCCTCCGCCCCATCGAATGTGGCTACGGCTATAACCCGTGACCAGAGCTTACCCCTCACCCGTTACCCTTTCACTCTTTTGTCTTTCCGCCTGTGGCTGTGGGCTTTGTTGCGATGGAATAGTGATCACGAATTCAGTGCCCTGCCCCAAACGAGAGTCACATGTCAAAGTGCCATGATGTTTTTGCACCACAATTTGATAGCTGATCGACATCCCCAACCCCGTTCCTTTGCCAACAGGTTTTGTCGTGAAAAAGGGGTCAAACAGTTTTTCTTGCGTTGTGCTGTTCATCCCTGGGCCGTTATCTCGAATCCGAATGATGGCTAACCCTTCTCGCGTCGTTAACTCGGACGCAGCATCCTCATCCTCGCTCAAAAGCGTCGTTTGACTTGGCTCAAATTCCGTTGTGATCGTGATGATGCGAGGCTCTGGTTGTACTTCCAAAGCATCGATCGCATTCACCAAAATATTCATAAACACCTGATTGAGTTGCCCCGGATAACATTCTACTTGGGGCAAATCTCCGTACTGCTTCACGATTTGCACGCCACTGCCCACCGAAAACGACTTTAAGCGGTTATGCAGAATGAGCAGCGTGCTATCGATGCCTTCATGAATATCAACGGGTTTCATCTCGGCTTCGTCTAATCGGGAGAAGTTGCGAAGTGACAGCACAATCTGACGAATGCGATCGGCACCAATTTTCATCGATGCCAGCAGTCGGGGCAAATCTTCTGCAATGAAATCAATATCAATCAATTCAATTTGATTTTGAACATCGGGATGTGGCTCAGGATAGTGCTCTTGATAAAGTTGCACCAATTCCAGCAGGTCTTTGATATAGCTATTGGCATGGACTAAATTGCCACTGATAAAGTTAACGGGGTTGTTGATTTCATGAGCAATGCCAGCAACCATCTGCCCCAAACTGGACATCTTTTCGGTTTGAATCAGTTGGGTCTGGGTTTGTTGCAGGTTTTGCAATGCCTCTGTAAGTTGCTGGGCCTGCGTTTCAGCCGCAAATGCTGCCGCACGAGTCTTGGCATACAACTCCGCCTGATCGATGGCGATCGCCACCTGATCTACCACCGCTTGCAACAGATCGACTTCACTATCTGTCCAGTTGCGAGATCTGCCATGACCACAGACGATCGCCCCCAGTTGACCAGAGCGAGTTTCCAGGGGAATCATCAGTTGAGCACTGATTTGAGACTCATTCAGCAGAACACAAAGCCTCAAATCATCTTCTACTTCAGTGATGTCATTGACTCGAATAATCTTCAGATTCAAAATCCTGTCTGCCAGGATGTCTACTTGACTCATTGGGCAATCGCCTAAGAGCGTTATCAGATCTGGGTTACGAGCTTCATGTGTGACAACCAAATCGGGGCGATCGTCATTAATCCAGCACCACACAAAGTGACAACGATCAATCTTTAGTAACGTCCGAATTTCGCTGACCGTCGTTTTGAGAATGACATCTAAATTGAGCGAATCACGAATTTGGCTCGCCAATTGGAACAACAACGCCTCACGCCGACTCAACAACTCCTCTCGTGCCCAGATCCGGTCGATCGCCACAGCAATGCTGTGAGCGAGCCATCCCAGTGTGTTGCAAACCGTCTCGGTCAATGCCTTCCGGCTAAACAGAGCCAACACCCCCACCAATCGCTCTTCGACAATCAGGGGATATCCAGCAAAACCGACCAATTCCTCTCGTTGTGCCCACTCTCTGGCACCCACACAAACATCATTAGCAACATCATTGGTCGTGTAGGGTTGGCAGGTCTGAGCAATAAAGCCGATGATCGAAATGCCAAGGGGGATGCGGCTGTGAAATTCATCGGAGCAGTCGTGTTGTCCGGCGATCGCCTGCAACTCCAGCAACTTTGCCTCCGGATCAAGCGTCCAAATTCGCACCGAGGTCGCACTCAAGTACTGCACCATCGCCTCAGCACAGTAGTCTAACGTGTCAGTCAACACGCCCCCTTGAGACAGAGTGACCCCCACCGTTGCACCCAACTCTGCCAGTTGTGATCGCTCCCACAGTGCCAGTTCAGTCTGTTTACGTTGCGTAATGTCAGTTCGAATCGCGATGTATTGATAGGGTTTACTGTCCTCCCCCAATAAAGGCACGATCGTGCTGTCTACCCAATACAGGCTGCCGTCCTTTGCCCGGTTACAAATTTCGCCTTTCCACACTTCACCGCTGGCGATCGTCTTCCACATGGAGGTGAAGAAAGCTTTGGGGTGATAACCCGAATTGAGAATGCGATGATTTTGCCCAATTAACTCCGCACCGGAATATCCCGAAATTTCACAAAACCGTTGATTAGCATAGGTAATAGTGCCGTGACAATCGGTGATTGCAACAATGGCATGTTGGTCTAGCGCAAATTTGAGTGATTCTAACTCGTGGGCAGAGCGTATCTCATCCATAACAATTTGCGATTCCGTAGACATGGGTTTAACCCTCTGGATAAGGTTATACCTGCAAGCAACAACCCAATAACAATCGATCCTCGATGTTAGAGTTAGAGCTTGTTGGAGATGCAGATAATTGATGTGCTGTCTTTCTCATGAAAGCTGTCAGCTATAGCGTACCCAAAGCCTAAGCACAGCACTTAAATACAAACCCAATTCTAAGTTTGTTTGAGGTTATATTACGCCGATCTTTGCGGTATCGAAATCTTGTTAAAGAAAGTGCATACTTTGCCCTAATTGCATCAAAAAAAGCTTTAATCTCCTTTGCAAAAAGTAAGCCTAAGTTAACGTGAATTCGGGATCAGGATTTCGGCGGTTAAAACTGCCGCTATCGGAGCAAAACCGACCTGCGTCGGTTCGTCAAAGCCTGCATTTTCCGGAGTCCGCGTCGGTGGACGTCGCTCTAGTACCCGCGAATTCATTCGCCGGGCTCCTAAACCAAACTGACGTTAAGTTAGATTCCCCAAACCCTTTAAGGAACCGATGTCGGTTGGACATTGCCCCCTTCCTGAAGTAGCCCTATCTTCAGGGCAAAGCACCCGGCAAATTAGACTTGCAATTTTTGCAATTTCTGCAATTTTTGCAATTTTTTAACAGCCATTTTTGTACTGACGACTCTGACTCCAAAAAGGAAGAAGTATCGCTTTAAATAATGAATTTCTTGCAATAAGAATTTACATAAATTAATAGTTTATACAAGTTAACAAGTAAGAGCTAATTCATGTCAATCTTACGACCTAAAACATTGGGTACCGATTGAATCAGCAGCACCCGAACTTGAAACCGATGCGAAGCGCGTCCTTAGGGTTAACTCAAACACCTTCTGCTAAGGGGTTTGGGGGAGGCAGTGGCGTCCCCCAATGGGGGTTTGGGAGAAACTCCCCCAATGCCTAGTTCTCCAATTATTTGGAAAAGAGCAGAGGTATGTATACACCGTAGCTTGCCAAGGGGAAGTGCCGCAGGCGGTGGGGTGTGATCTATAGCAGTAATTTCGAGAACTGGTATAACCCTTGATTTTTGACAGTCTGCGAAGACAAACTGGGCTCCGGTAGCCGCGAACTTATTTGCCAGAGTCTTAACCCAAACTGACGTTAAGTACTTAAACCAACAGCCCGAACAACAGTCCTAATATTAGAAAACCGATTACAAGATTTAAAGGAATCCTATTTTCCAGTATCAGAAGTTCACCAGAAGTTACTAAGTACTGCTATTTACAGATAGGGTTTGGAAATAAAACCAGGGGGTGTGGGGGTTCCACCCCTGCACCCCAGATTCCCACCCTTATTTACGACGAGTTTTACTAGTGGTCTGCCAAATCAACTTTGCCGGGTTCAATCGTAGGATATAGTCGCCCTAATTTAACTCGCGCATCAGTCGTTGCGAAACGCCAATTCACCGTTG